>JBKPQV010000502.1:0-4640 GCA_046734235.1 Acidobacteriota bacterium | reverse complement strand
GTACCAGACGGCTTCAGAATTAACGCTTAAATAATCCGCCAAATTACGCCGATTTTTTGCATATTTTTTGAATCTGCGTAATCTGCGGATTTATTCGCTCTAAAAAGAGGGGGCCCCGCCGATTACTCCAAAAAATCGGCGGGGCAAAACTTTACCGGCAGGATTCGGGCAAATCAGGGGTGGCAGTTTCAAAGCATGGAGAATCGATCAAACCGATTCAGTTGGGCGGTGGCGTGGTGCGGGCAGAGATAAGGCCAAATTAATTTTAACCGCGCCGCCTGCCTTCTTTGCTGTCACCTTCAATTAGTGAAATGCCAAGGATGTTAAACCTCAGTCGCTTGGTCTGTGCGAAATTATACGATGATTCAACACATGTCAAGAATATTATGAACTATTTCGCAAAACACTTGTGACAGTTAAGCACAAATGGTTACGTAAGTGTTACGGAACCGGTACCCATCCACTAGAAACTCGTTTGGTAATTTATTCACCAGATCGGACACCCGCGAGGCGGTAGGCCTGCTTTCTCACCGCCTCTGAGACATTTCGATTCTGAGAGAGATGCTGGAGATCTTTCGTCCGTATTCTAGGAAGTATGTTGATGACGGTGGGTATAGGTGTACGAGGATTTCTCGCCAGGTTATGAATTATTGAATATTGCCGTGCCCAGGTTCGATTCATCGAGATGAGGCGGAGGACTTCGTTTGACACTGTTCTCATTGACGAGATGTTTTCAACCTCCTGGTCAGTAATTCTGGGGTTGTTGATCACCGCTGACGAAACGACCTTGTTGGAATCTCTAACTAGGATACTCCTTGCTTCCCGGTCGCCTTTTATCGCCAACTTCATCCGGTCTCGAGTGGTCATGAACATGATTCGCCTGATCAGGGCAACTCGTTCAGCTGACAGTTCAGTGCCGACTTCCAACCGTTCGTTTTCCAGTACGCGTTGAACATTAGCGGAAATCTCTTCGGCCGTTTCACGAACGAGCTCATCATATCTTTCAGCTGGTAACCACGAGTCGTCGATGTCAGCGTCGGCGACTTCGATGTGTTCAGCGATGATCCACGCGTCTTCAATACTCAGCGCGCCATCCGGAGTAGTTAACTCAGCGGTTTCAAAAAACTCAGCGGCGGCATTATTTCCTCGAGCCCTTAACTCATCTGCAATTTGACGGGCGCCCCGTTCTTTTTCGAAAAACTCACGACGAGTTTCGCGGGCTTTGCGCTCCGCCTCTGTTGTTCGCGCTGAGTTTCCGAGAATCGCCTCAATCAAGTCGGGCGAACGCACAAGCCGTTGTTGATTGAGCGCAATAAGTTCGAGCAACGATCCGTCTGCTGTAAGGGAAGCTAAGGATGCCAGTGCATGGTCTGGTGTGTTGCTGTTCAAAACAACCGCTTCGTGGATCTCTCGTTTTGCAACACCGTGTGTAGCCAGGTAGGTGAGCACTGCGGGAGCTGTTTCATCGGCCTTCGCGGCCACGAGTAGTTCGTCTGCGTTTTCTGCCTCAAGAGTTTCTTTAGCCGCGTCAGCGATCTCTGCGTCTGAGTTTGTCGAGAGCGCTACCAGGATTTCGAGCAGATCGTTTTGTGGCAGCGGTAACATGCCGCGAGCAGCAGCAAGACGAGCGGGTTGCGGTGCAGTGCCGCTGATGATGGCGTGCACAACTGGATTTGTAGATGTGATTTCCAGGCTCAAGCGTCGAACACCTATGACCGGTTACGCAGATTACGCCGATTTCAATAAGGTTGTCGAAAACTATTTCGGCCGTTCAAGCAAGAATCTGCGTAGTTGGCGGATGAATCCTAATGCCCTTCTAGTTTTAACACGTCTCGCCGAGCGTGCATTAGTAAAGATTGAAGCTGTATTCGAGTTGTAGCGAAGTTGAAACGGGTTGACCGTTTAGCATTGCCGGTGTGAACTGGATTTTGGAAGCCGCTTTGACCGAGTTCTCGGTGAGTCCGCAAGGCAGCGCCTGGACGATGAGGATCTTTTTGACGGCTCCATCCGAGGCAAAGACTGCCTTTAAGATCACCGTGCCTGTAATTCGATAACGACGTGCTTCTTCACTGTAAGTAGGTTCTGGCTTCTGGATAATGCGTGCTTTTGTATCTACATTTTTGGGGCTGAACACAGTCGGATCGTCAAGAGGGAAAGAGTTGAGTTGCTCGATCTCGTTTTGCCAAATCTGTCTTTTATCGGCGTCGGTTTCAAGTTGAACATACTGGGCGAGCGACTCAGCCGCGCTGCGATACCGAGTAATCAAATTGTTCTTCAACTCTTCGTCGCTCTCGGATTTTAACACCTTGTAGGTGCCAATTAGCGCCTGGGCTTTCACCATATGAGCGGCGGTGAAGTCAGGTTTTTCATTGGTAGCAAACTCCGCATATTTCACCGCGTCGTCGAAAGCACGCTGTCGCAGGCTGATGAATGAACGCGTGTAAGACGCATATGGGTCATTAGCTTTGATGGTTAGTGCTTTGTCTGCTTCGAGCGCCGCCTCTGGTAATGCTCCCTGGCGCAAGAGCGCATCAGCCAGAAATGTATGTGCGGGGGCGTAGTCAGGTCTCAGTTCAATCGACTTTCGCAGAGCATCCGATGCTTCTTTTAGAAACATCGTTTCGATGGAAGCGACTCCAAAGTAAAACCATCCTTCAGGGTTTTCAGGTTCTTTTGAAGTCACGTGTTTGAGAATCTGAGCCGCGTGAGCGAAGTTTCGCTCTTCAATCAGTCTAATTCCCAATTGAAGATCCTCGCTCCGCTGTGGCTCACCAACCTGAGCTGAAACTCTCGTTACGCCTAATAAAAAAAAGATGCTCGCGCAAAGCGCCAGCATCTTTATGCTTTCTAACCCGGGTCGAATTTTAGACGTTAATGCCATGACACTTCTTGTACTTCTTACCGGAGCCACAAGGGCAGGGTTCATTACGGCCGACTTTTGGCTGGTCCCGTACTACGGTTTTCACCTTGCCGTCCTCTTCACCGGCCGCCGCCGCACCCTGGTTTGGTCCAGTGAAGGTTAATCCGCCAGGTCGTCGCGGTGGGCGCCGTTGTAGAGCTTCCGGCGGTTGTTCATCTATAACAGTAAGATTGAAAAGTGATCGAATGGTACTGGTATCGATTCGATCAAGCATTTCCTGAAACAAATCAAAACTTTGTTTCTTATACTCGACCAACGGATCCTTTTGCCCGTAGCCTACCAGACCAATTCCTTGTTTCAGGTGATCGAGTGATAACAAGTGATCTTTCCACTGCGCATCGATGATGTTGAGCATGATAATTCGCTCATATGTCCGCATCGCCTCAGGGCCAATTTTGGCTTCCTTATGCGCATATTTAACTTTTAACTTCTCCCAGATCGCATCGACAACCTCCTGGGACGTTAAGTCGGGGATATTCAACCCTTCACGATCGGTATCAGTGTCGTAGATCGTTTTGATCTGAATCTTATAGTTTTCAACGTCCCAATCGTCTTGTGAAACGTCCGGATTCAGGTACTGGCGCGTAATGTCTGACAGAAGATCGTAAGCAACACCTGCCGAGGGCGGATCGCCCATCAAGTACTCACGTTGATCGGGCTCTTCCATCAGTTGGCGACGAAGACCGTAAATGGTCTCGCGTTGCTTGTTCATTACATCGTCGTACTCGAGTAGGTGCTTGCGTGCTTCGAAGTTTCGACCTTCTACTGATTTCTGCGCAGCAGCAATTCGCTTCGAAACCATCTTCGACTCGATTGCGACACCTTGCTCCATGCCGAGTCGCTGCATCAGGGCTTTCACCTTGTCGCCCGCGAAGATGCGCATCAGATCGTCTTCCAGCGAGAGGAAGAAGCGCGACGAACCGGGATCGCCCTGTCGGCCGGCACGGCCACGCAGCTGGTTATCAATGCGTCTCGACTCGTGACGCTCCGTACCAACGATGTGAAGTCCACCAAGCCCTACAACCTCCTGGTGTTCCTCCTCAACAATCCGCCTGGCATTCTTGTAAGCAGATTGCCATTGCTCCTCATTCGCTTCGTCGGGATCGATTTCGTCTTTCTTCAAAAACTCGCGGGCCATGAAATCGGGATTACCGCCCAGCAGAATGTCAGTTCCACGACCGGCCATGTTCGTTGCTATGGTGACTGCGCCTTTTCTGCCTGCTTGCGCAACTATCTCGGCTTCGCGTTCGTGATACTTCGCGTTGAGCACGTTGTGGGGTACGCCCTCTTTAGCCAGCCGGCGCGCGATCAGTTCTGAATTCTCCACAGAGACCGTACCGACAAGTGCAGGTTGACCCTTGGTGTAGCACTCCTTGATTTCGTCGATGACGGCGTCCCACTTTTCCGGAAGCGTGCGATAGATGACGTCAGAGAAGTCAGTACGAACCATCGGCATGTGGGTTGGAATAACGATGACGTCGAGTTTGTAGGTCGAGTTAAATTCGGCTGCCTCAGTTTCGGCAGTACCGGTCATGCCCGAAAGTTTTTCATAGAGACGGAAATAATTTTGCAGCGTAATCGTGGCGAGTGTTTGATTCTCCTTTTCGATTACGACACCTTCCTTGGCTTCGACTGCCTGGTGCAGGCCATCAGACCACCGACGGCCTTTCATCAAGCGACCGGTAAAGTCATCTACAATGATCACTTCACCATCCTGGAC
>JBKPQV010000501.1:0-9716 GCA_046734235.1 Acidobacteriota bacterium | reverse complement strand
CCACACTGCCGTGTGGGGATCGTGCAAGTCCGACCTATTCATTTGCATCTCAACTAAAGCTCTAACAATCGAGCGTGGCAATAAATAGTGTGGACTTGAACGATCCCCACACTGCAGTGTGGGGGATTCGAAGCCCACAGTTGAACGGTTCTTTGTAGACAGGACTTGAACGATCCCCACACTGCCGTGTGGGGGATTTCGCTGTGTTTAGCCTGGTGTCAATAATTACCCCTTAACCCTGCCAAGAATCGTCGCCTTTAGTGTAAACTCAGCCCACCAGTTTCAAGCCACAGACCCAGTATCAAAGTTCCACGCAATCGGCAATCACAATTGAAAATAGGCAGGTTGATCACGGCGGAAAACTCTATGACACGAGCGACGCTTCGATTCGCATTCTCGTTGCTGCTTTTGAGCATCTTTGTTGCCTTCTCGGGGGCTCAAACCCCTCAGTCCGATTCTACAAAGATTGAGGAAGAAACAATCCGTCACTTTCAGGCGATCTTGCGCCTGGATACCAGTAATCCTCCAGGTAATGAAAAGCTTGTCGTCGATTACTTGAAAAGTGTATTGGACCAGGAAGGAATCGAGGCGAAAGTTTTCGCGCTCGATCCTCAGCGTCCGAATCTCGTCGCTCGCGTGCGTGGCAGCGGCAAGAAGCGTCCGATCCTGATCATGGGACACACGGATGTCGTTACAGTTGATCCGGCAAAGTGGAAACATCCGCCATTTTCCGCGACACGCGACGGCGGATACGTGTATGGCCGCGGCACGTTGGACGACAAGCCAGATGTCTTGGCTGGTCTTATGACGATGCTGCAACTCAAACGTATGAAAGTTGCGCTCGATCGAGATGTGATCTTTTTGGCAGAAGCCAGCGAAGAAGGGAATGGTCCATATGGCATCAACTATATGGTCGACAAGCATTGGCCGGAGATTGATGCCGAATACTGTTTAGCCGAAGGCGGTGAAGTTATACGTTCGGGTGGCAGGATTCAGTACGCCACAGTTGTCACGACGGAAAAGGTTGCGCACACAGTGAGGCTGATTTCTCGTGGCGTTGCTGGTCATGGTTCAGTGCCCCTTCGTAGCAACGCAATCGTGCACCTCTCTCAGGCTGTCGCCAAGGTCGCGGCCTGGCAGACACCAATGCGATTGAATGAAACCACCCGGGCGTATTTTGCAGCACTAGCTAAATTGAGCTCACCTGAAGACGCTGAAAGGTTTCAAAAGCTCCTTCAAGAGAAAGACACCGATGCTGTCCAGGAATATCTGGCCATCAACCAGCCTCGCTTATACTCAACGCTACGCACTTCGATCTCTCCGAACATTATTAAAGGTGGTTATCTCAGGAATGTAATTCCTTCCGAAGCCGAAGCTACGCTGGACATTCGCGCTTTGCCTGACGAAGACTTTCCAGCTTTGCTTGATCAACTTCGCAAGGTCATCAACGATCCGGCAATTGAAGTCGTCAAAGTAACCGCCAATGCCACGCGTCCCGGTTCTCCGCCCAGTCGTTTAGAAACCGAAGGTTTCAAAGTTTTAGAAGCGGCTCACCGTCGCATTTACAATGTTGCGACTGTGCCCACGATGATGACCGGCGGCACTGATATGGCCCAGGTTCGTGCACGAGGAGTTCAGTGTTATGGCATTGGGCCAATAATTGATAGCGAAGATGGACCGAAAGGTTTTGGCGCCCACAGTGATCAGGAAAGAATTTTGGAAGAGGCATTGCACAAGTTCGTCCGCTTTCAATGGGACGTTGTGGTCCAGTTAGCAAAAAGCTAGTTGATAACTCAAGTTTGAAGCTCTCAATCACATGAAACCTAAACTGATATATTCCACCATCGGATCCTTCTTTTTGTTGACGTTCCTATTTCTGTGCGTTCCCTTAACTAGTGCGGCTGAGCCCACATATCTTTACAAGGTAAAGCTGGTCCAGGCGGCGCCAGGAAAATTGCTCGAATTGCTCGAGTTACATAAATCGTCGTTGACTGGTTACAAGGATGCCGGTGATGAGCAACCGCTAACGCTGCGTCATAGTCAGGGTGATCGTTGGGATTTGATGATCTTAATCCCAATCAAGAGCTATGACGCTTATTACACGACCGAGCGAGTGGCGAAAAGAAGACAGGCCCTTGGTGAGGTCCTTGGGAGACTTGATGCACTTATCGCCTGGCAGGAAGACGTTTTCGTTTATGGGCCATCCTTAAGTGAACTACAGACGGTCTTTGCCTCGGCTGCCTTTTTTCATGTGGAGATGTTTGATGCACTTGCTGGTAAGGGTGCGGAGTTATTCAAAGAACGCGAAATGGAAAACGCCTACCAGAGGGCGCTCAAACGACCTGAAAACTTCATCTTCGTGCGGGATCAGGGATCTGCGTGGGATCTATTTACGCTTGGCGCGTATCGTGATCTAAAACACTATGCTGAGAGCGCCGGCATTACCGAAGCAGAACAAGAGTCTGCGGCAAAAAGCGCTGGATTCGAGGCTGCGAATCGTATTGGTCCGTACCTGCGCACTCTCATTAACCTGCATCACGACACGCTGGCGATAAAGGTCAGGTAAATCTAATCTCAAATAGATCTGCCAGGAGGAAATTGATGATGCACGTCTCAAGACGAGAGATGTTGTTGTCAGGAATAGCGGCAGCCGGGATGGCTGGAGCCGTCTCGCTGCCGGTGAATGCGCGGCCGGAGTTAGCCGAGACCAGCGAATATGGGTTGGCGCCCGGTTTGATCTATCTCAATACAGGCTCGCTTGGACCCACGCCTCAGTCTGTTTTCGACACTGTCTTGAAGGCATGGAGCCAGCTTGAGACGAACCCGGTCGCGATGTCGTACGGCGCCGGGGCTGCCCATAAGCTTGCTGACAAGACGCGCGAAGTGGTGGGTGGCTTGATCGGCTGCTCGGCCGACGAAGTACTCTTAACTCGCAGCACTACAAACGCGATGAACATCGCCGCCCTTGGGATTGATCTTGCGCGCGGCGATCGCGTATTGACCACCGACTCCGAACACGAAGGGGGCGACGCTTGCTGGAAGTATCTCGAGAAGCGTTTAGGGATCGGTGTCGATCGAGTTGTCATTGCTCCCGAGGACCACGACGTCAAGGGCATCGTCGAACGCTTCGCGGCCGCGATAAAGAAAGAGACTAAAGTCATAAGCATCAGCCATGTGACCTTCTTGACGGGTTTGAAGATGCCCGTGCGTGAGATCGTCGCATTAGCCAAAGCGAAGAACATTCTGACGATCGTCGATGGCGCACAGGCCGTCGGAAATATCGAAGTCGACGTGAAGAGTATCGGCTGCGATGGTTACGCCGCTCCGGGACACAAGTGGTTGTTGGCACCAAAGGGCACGGGTTTTCTCTACATAAACAAGGATGCTGCGTCGAGGATACAACCTGTCGAGTGGTTGGACGGTAAGACATACGTCGCCGGCTCGTCGGGGATCGGACCGCTGCCATTGATCGTCGGTCTAGGTGCCGCTATTGAAGCGGCACAAAAACGCGGCATCGCAACATCGGAAGCGAAGAACCTTCGCCTCAGAAATCGCGCTTATGAGGGTTTGAAAAAGATCGCCAAAGCGCAGGTGTTGAGCGCTCCTCCCGGCTCGGTGGCAACTGCATTGATCACGTTCCGTCTTCCAGACGGAGTGGACAACAGGCAATTCTTTGCCACCATGATAAATAAGTACAACGTTATTTTAAGAGGTGTCCCAAAGATTAAAGGAATTCGCATGTCGCCGCACGTCTTTAATACTGAAGCTGATATCGATGCCGCGCTGAAGGCGATCGCGACGGAGCTCGGATGATAGAGATCGCTCGATGAGTCTATGAAAAGCTGCCCGCATAACGGAGAGATTTGAATGAGGAAAACAGCTTACCTGGCTCTTTTTTCTGCGTTGTTGATAGCCTCGATTTCTATCTCCGTCGCTGCGCAGAAGATCGAAACTGGGTTCCTGAATCGATCGGTCACCGTAAACGGTTCCGAATATAGGTATGTGGTCTATGTCCCGCGAGAATTCACTCGAAGCAAAATGTGGCCGGTGATCGTGCAACTCCATGGCGGCGGGGTGTATGGGAATGACGGGCTTAAACACACTGAAGGAGGGTTGGCTCGTGCAATTCGCAATAACCCGGAACGTTTTCCGGTAGTAGTGGTTTTCCCTCAAGCTCACGCAGATGGCACGCCCGGTTGGCAGCTGGAGGGTGGGCAGGCCGCGTTGGACGCCCTCGACAGGACTATCAAAGAGTTCAGGGGTGATCGAAAGCGGGTCATCCTCACCGGTTATTCAGCGGGCGGCAACGGAACCTGGTCGATTGCGTCGCGCCATCCAGAACGTTGGGCGGCCATCGTTCCCATCTGTAGTTTCATTGAGGCGTTCAAGGGTAAGACATCTGCAATTGACTACCCGTCACTCGCACCAGCCAATAGCGGCGATGTATTTACGTTCGTGGCCAAACGAGTCTCAGGCCTTCCTACATGGATCTTCCACGGCGATGCCGACACGAACGTTGACGTTGAACAGTCTCGAAAGATGAACACTGCGCTGAAGGCTGTCGGTGCCAAAGTTCAGTACACCGAGTTGCCCGGTATCGATCACAACGGCGCGACCAATACGGCGTATGCTCGCGCCGATCTGATCGAATGGATGTTGAGACAGCGCCGGCCATAAGAATTATTTTTGAATTATGAAACGCTGCCCCCAATGCAATCGCTTTGAGACTGACGAAGCGCTGAAGTTCTGTCGCGTTGACGGTACGACGCTAGTTAGCGATTCGTCCTCAATCCAAAGTGAAGCAGGGACCGCACAGCTTGGTTCACAATCCGGACTCAGTGAAGTTCATACAAGCATATTCCCACACAACACCAGCGCCAATGTTGATCGCGTGACCGCGCCGACGACTGTGTTGCCTGCAGAGCAACCGCAGGGCACATCACGCGATCTTGGCAAATCGCGGAATCGAACCGCCGTAGTTATTGTAGTAGCACTCCTGATTGCGGTCGGGGCGGTTAGTGCGATTGTCATCGGCGCTTACTTCTACAACGCGCGCAAGAGCAGCGCCGCAATTGAATCAATCGCAGTACTTCCTTTTGAAAACCGCAGCGGTAATTCGGATACGGATTACTTGTCAGACGGTTTGGCCGACTCGCTAATTTTTCGGTTTTCCCAGCTTCCTAACTTGAAGGTCAGTCCGACCAGTTCAGTGATGAGGTACAAGGGGAAGCAAACCGATGTTGCCGAAATTGCGAAGGAGCTGCAGGTCGACGCTGTAATGTCAGGCAGACTAATGCAGCGAGGCGATGATCTTTCTATCAGCGTTCAGCTTGTTGATTCGCGGAACAACAAGCTTATCTGGGCCGAGCAGTATGAACGCAAGATGTCTGATCTGTTGGCCACGCAGCGTGAGATCGCCACTTCGATCGCCCAGAAGCTCGAACTAAAGCTAGCGGGCAACGAAGCAAAAGGTATCACTAAGAAATACACCAACAGCAACGAGGCGTATCAACTCTATCTCAAAGGTCGATATCACTACGCGAAGCGCTCGAAAGATGACTTGCAAAAGGGGATCAATTATTTCCAACAAGCCGTGGCTCTCGATTCAAATTTCGCGCTCGCCTACGCAATGATCGCCGACTCCTACGCTTCGATGCCCGCCTATCCCTACCTGTCGCCGAAGGACGCTTTCCCCAAAGCCAAGGAGGCGGCCAATCGTGCCGTTCAGATCGATCCCACGCTAGCCGAAGCGCACACAACCCTTGGTTATTCACTCGCATTGTATGACTGGAACTGGGACGAAGCTGAACGTGAATTCAAACGCGCACTCGAGCTTGATGACAAAAACTCACTCGCCCACGGTCGATTTGCCATTTGCTACTACCTGCCAACCGGCCGCGTGGACGACGCGATCAGGGAAACACAGCGGTCCATAGATCTAGAACCGCTGAACCTCGTTAATAGCGCGAATCTAACCTTCATGTTCATCGAAGCAGGACGAAATAGTGAAGCTCTGGCTCAGGGGAAAAGAACGTCCGACCTCGAACCGGATTTTGTGTTAGGTCGCTACCAGCTCGGTTTAGCCTACATAGTGAACGGGATGTATCCGGAAGCGATTGCGTTGGCCGAAAAGGCCTTGCGTTCCGATCCAGACAACCAAACGATGCTCCAAGTCGCCGGAGTAGCTTACGCAAAATCGGGGCGCCGAGATGATGCCAACGCAATCATTTCGAGGTTCAAAGAGATTGCCAAAACGCAGTACGCAATGTCTTTCTTTGTGGCAACCATTTACGCTCAGCTGGGTGAAAAGGAAAAGGCCTTTGCCGAGCTTGAAGACGGTTACCAAAAACGCGATTGGCGCATGTCGGTTCTCATAAAGACAGAGCCGCTCATTAGTTCTCTACGCAACGATGATCGTTATCAGGACCTACTGAAACGGATGAATTTACGGCAGTAACGCAAAACCCATTTTTGCTACACTGAAGCGGTAATCAAAGTGGACTGCGTTGTGCTGAAGAGTGATACTTATCGGCAGGAAGAGTTTGGCAGGCGCCAGAAAATTAATATAGTCGATTTCGAAACTTGGATCGTGAGTCGAGCCAGATCTGGCTCTGAGCGTGTTGTCAGGGCAGCCGAATGTTTGACATGGCGCGGAAAATCGCGCTCGCGTCGTTTCCAAAGGATCTCTCCGAATCGAAATCAAGCGGCGACTCTGTGAGCGACTGTATGGCAATGAGGTAAACGTTGCGGCTTATATTGAATATGTGACCAACTTTCGATAGTGAGCGAAACCATTTCCCCCAATTCCACGCTCGCGCACTACACAATCATCTCCAAGCTCGGTGAAGGTGGCATGGGAGAGGTGTGGCGCGCCCGCGATCCAAAACTCGGTCGTGATGTAGCCATCAAGGTTTTGCCTCCCGCATTTTCTGAAGACAAAGCTCGACTCGCTCGCTTTGAACAGGAAGCCCAGGCCGCCGGCGCACTCAACCATCCGAACATTCTTGTTATCCATCACATCGGCACCAACGAAGGCGCTCCTTACATAGTCTCAGAGCTACTCGAAGGCGAGTCGTTGCGCGATCGCCTGGCGGGCAATGCGTTGCCCCAACGAAAAGCAATTGATTACGCGCTGCAGCTCGCGCGCGGACTAGCAGCCGCGCACGAGAAAGGCATCGTGCATCGCGATATCAAACCCGACAACGTCTTTATCACCGAAGATGGTCGCGTAAAGATTTTGGATTTTGGAATCGCCAAGCTCTTGCCGAGACGCGGCGATGGGGCGATTGGGGGAGTGGGTGAAGAAGATCCAACACGCGCTCACCCCGTCTCCCCGTCTCCCACTCCCCATGTCAAAACCGATCCTGGCACAGTGATGGGAACAGTCGGCTACATGTCGCCTGAACAATTGAAGGGCCAGGCCGTCGATCATCGTTCCGACATTTTTTCGTTCGGCGCGATTCTCTACGAAATGCTTTCCGGCAAGCGCGCGTTTCGTGGTGAATCGATGGCTGAAACAATGAGCGCAATCCTGCGCGAAGATCCGCCCGATCTCTCCGAAACGAACAAAACAGTGTCACCCGCACTCGAACGTGTAGTGCGTCATTGTCTCGAAAAGAATCCTGCCGAGCGATTTCACTCAGCGCGTGATCTGGCATTTGCGATTGAAAGTCTTTCAGGAAGCGCGATCGGTTCAGGTCAAACCATCACGATGCCCGAAGTGACTACGGAAGACGTAGTAACCACGAGTTTTGTCCGCTGGTTTACCAATGCACGGATGGCTTGGGTTGTGGCCGCTCTGTTTGCTTTACTTGCGGCTACCGGATTCGGACTGTGGCGCTTCAATCGTTCCTCGACCAGCGACCGCGCGACTTGGCTTGCATTTGCACCGCCGCCCAGGCTGGCATTCAACGACAAGGAGTATGACTACGCTGTGATCTCACCCGACGGGCAAAAGATCGCTTTCACTGCGTATTCGCCGGAAGGCAGGAATATGTTGTACGTCGCTGACCTCAATTCGCCGGAATCTAAGCCGCTCTCCGGAACCACCGACACTCTCGAACCTTTCTGGTCGCCCGATAGCAAATCGATCGCCTTCGGTTCACAGGGAAAGCTCAAGCGAGTAGACATCGCTGGTGGCAATTCGAAAGTCATCTGCGACGCAGCGCGAATGACTGGCGGCGGTTGGAGTAAGAGCGGCGTAATCGTGTTCGGGCCAGATTACGGCCAACCGCTCTTTAAGGTTCCGGCCGATGGCGGCAACCCGGAGCAGGTCACCTTTGCGGA
Source organism: Acidobacteriota bacterium (assembly GCA_046734235.1). Lineage (GTDB taxonomy): Bacteria > Acidobacteriota > Blastocatellia > Pyrinomonadales > Pyrinomonadaceae > PSRF01. The sequence goes on along the minus strand of JBKPQV010000501.1, from coordinate 1,430 downwards.
TGAGGTAGGCCTCGGACATCGCTACCCGAATTTCTTGCCGGACGGGAAGCATTTTGTTTTTTCTTCGCGTAAAGGAATTTCAGTCGCTTCAATTGATTCGCGTGACGTTAAGCAAGTGGCACCCGAAAATTCGGTCGCCATTTATACTGATGGCCAGTTGCTTTACGTGCACAATCAGGTACTCGTTGCACAGAAGTTTGACGCCGACCGCATGCAGCTGAGCGGCGAAGCGGCGCCTATTGCAACTGGATCCGTCATAAACGCAACAGGGCAGGTGAGACTTTCGGTTTCCGAGACAGGGGTTTTGATATTTCAAAGCGAGTGGGAACGCGAATATCAGCTCATCTGGTTCGACCGGGAAGGTAAACAGGTCGGCTCCATCGGAAAACCAGAACTTCTCAGATTGGGTCTGGAACCGCACATCTCACCTGATGGCAAGCGGTTGGTGTTCAAACGTGACGGCATCTGGACGAGCGACCTCAATGGCGAGAACGCGATAAAGATGGGACCGGGGCAGCTCCCTGCGTGGTACCCGGACAGCAGCCGCGTCGTCTTTCAGACAGCTATTCAAGGAAAAGTTGGTATCTTCGAGCGCGCCGCCAACGGCGTCGGCGATCCGGCGTTGCTGTTGGAAGGAGTCGTGTTTCCGAAAGCGTGGTCCCCTGACGGACGTTTTCTGATCTATATGTACCGGGGCGTAAAAACGCGAGGTGACGTATGGGTGCTTCCTCGCTTCGGCGATGGTAAGCCGTTCCCGATTCTGAGCGGAGTCGCTGACGAGCTTGAGCCTGAGCTTTCGCCCGATGGGAAATGGGTGGCCTACATTTCGGATGAGTCGGGTAGTTACGAGATCTATGTGCAGTCATTTACCGCGGATGGCAAGTTGGGCGCTGAGAAGAAACGGATCTCAACGAATGGCGGAATCGTTCCGAACTGGAGGAGCGATGGCAAAGAGCTGTTTTATGTCGATAAGGAGGGACAGTTAATCGCGGTTGCAGTCAACACGAGTGGTGGCCAGTTTCAAACAGGCACACCCACAGCACTCTTCAAAACGCGGATGTTCGCAGACGCGAGTGTGTTTCACGAGTTCGCCGTTGCGCACGATGGTCAGCGCTTCCTCGTCGGCACACTCATAGGCGAAACCAAATCACCGCAGCCAACTGTCATCCTGAATTGGCCCGCGGCTTTGAAGAAATAATCCTCAACCCTGGGATTCAAGCACGAAGTGATGATAAACGCCGCATGTGTTAGCTACGGTTTTCCGAATCATGTAATCTGTGGGTAAAGCCAGACAGTGAGCGAAACGATTTCCCCCAACTCAACTATCGCTCAGTACACAATCGTCTCGAAGATCGGCGAAGGCGGCATGGGCGAAGTGTATCGCGCGCGCGATGCAAAGCTCGGGCGCGATGTGGCAATCAAAGTACTTC
>JBKPQV010000500.1:0-7250 GCA_046734235.1 Acidobacteriota bacterium | reverse complement strand
TAAACGTGACCTTCCTTATTCGTCACCTTATGCCAGAGGTCAGCGTAGGCCGTTTGATAACCAAGCCTGATACGCATCTCGTCGGGCGTACTTTTCCTGGTGTCGGCCATGTTTACATTGCGGTGCTCCAGTCCCCAGGCCATATCGTCCATCATTTTGATGAGGCCCATGAAAGCGCCCATTTGCCGTTCGCCAGTGTCCTCAGCATCCTTCCCCTTGATCTCAGCGAGGATGCGAGCAGGTGCCGGCATCTCGCTAAGGTAGGAAGGCTTCAGAGTTTGTGCGTGCACCATGATGGGACCAAGCAGCACTACCAACATTAAAGCCGCAACTTCTCTTACGCGCAGATTCATTTTTCAACTCCTATAAAAGTAACCTTAACGAATCGGTCGCTCACGGGGAATAGACAATTACTGTGAATGGCTGACTGACCATGTGCAAACAAGGCACTGTCGACTGGGTGGGTCTGGGTAGCCGCGGTGATCCTTAGGGCAGGCATTATCGATCCGGCCAAACAGGAAGGCAAGAGTTTCGGATACTTACATTTGTAGACGTAGCTTTATGAATTTACACGGCTCACTAGACTGAGAAGATCCCAATCTAAGCACTCTGGTTCCGACTCTGCACTCGTTAAAGAATCGGATGGACAAATCTTGAAGGTGCCAAATAGTAGCTTTGGATGCAACTGCAGGTAGACCACACTATTTGTCCGACCTAGGGGCAAGTCCCACGCTCTGTTACAAACCACTTCGAAGGATTTAAACGGACAGCAAAAACGATTTCTTCTTCTCAAGCGGTGATCGACGGTAGCAGCATCAAATGTGGTGCCCTATGATAAGATTCCGTCACAAGTTCGCTTTTGGCTAAGCTCACAGAGTCTGTAAGTCGTTGATTCAAAACGTGGCGGGGTAGCTCAGATGGTTAGAGCGTGGGATTCATAATCCAAACACGCTCAAATTCTTAAATATTCAATCTAAAACACGTTGCAGCCACCGCAGTTTTTCAGGGATTTTGATCTTTCTATATGCGCTTGTATCCAATGCGCTTCCTCTTAAATGAATTCCCGTCACAATACCGTCACAAGTTGGACCAACCGCGCATCGTTGTGTTGATGACTTCACCTACAAGCCGCAGCCTAGCCAAGCGAGTGTTTATATTGATCGTCAACCGGCTCAGAGGGGATTGGTTGTCTTCTTGACTTCCTCTGTGTTAGGAGTGACTTGGAAAGTGCGGCAGGCTCGGACCGATGCTGCGAGCCTGCCAACAATCTGGAAGCTCTCGAATCATTGAGCGAATAATTAACGGCACCGAGTTGCTTTACACAGTCCAAGGCTCAGCGGAACGGGCCACCGGATCCTCTGGGTGCATGGACCAGGTTTCGACCATACATTGTTCGGTCTCTGGCTGACCCAATCGGATAAGAGCGACAACTCATCTATTTCGATAATCGAGGGAGCGGACATTCTTCGCCGTTTGACGATTTCGGCAGAAGTTACGATTGACACTCTGATCGAGAACCACTTATGAGCCTCTGCGCGACGACGCCGCGAGACAAGGAGATCCTGAAACGGCTGATCTGCCACTATAAATTCGGTTGGAGATGAATTTAAGTTATGGCTTACGAGAAATGGCCAAGGGTCAGCGAGATTTTTCACGCGGCTTTGTCCCGTAAGCCTGAAGACCGTCAGAACTTTGTCAACGAAGCTTGTGGTGAAGATAAGAGTCTGCTGGCGAAAGTCGAATTGCTTTTGTCATCGCACGACAATCCCGAAAGCTTTATGGAAACGCCCGCCGTCGCCAGATTTGCCAGAATGATCGAGGCCGACATGCATCGCCTCGAAAAAGGTCAGAACATTGGACGTTATGAAATTATCGAACAAATCGGCGAAGGCGGGATGGGCACAGTCTATCTCGCCGAAGACACTCGCCTCGGCCGCAAAGTGGCTCTCAAACTCCTCCCGACCTTCTTCACCGCCGATTCCGACCGCGTGCGCCGCTTCGAGCATGAGGCGCGCGCCGCCTCGGCCTTGAACCATCCGAACGTCTGCACGATCCACGACGTGGGCGAGGCCGACGGTGGTCGCCGCTACATCGCCATGGAGTACGTCGAGGGTGAGACTCTGCGCCAGAGGTTGCAGAGGACGCGACCAGAGGTACAGGAAACTCTAGACATCGCCGTGCAAGTCGCTGCCGCCCTTGATACGGCGCATCGAAACGGCATCGTCCACCGGGACATCAAGCCCGAGAACGTCATGCTGCGCGCGGACGGGTTGGTGAAAGTCTTGGACTTCGGACTGGCGAAGCTCACTGAGACCAAAGGGAACCTGCCTGTCGACCCCCAGGCACCGACACGCCCCTTAGTGCGAACGAATCCGGGTGTCGTAATGGGCACGATCACATACATGTCGCCCGAGCAGGCGCGTGGATTGGAAGTCGATGCGCGTACGGACATATGGAGTTTGGGCGTCGTGCTCTATGAAATGATCTGTGGGCGCATTCCGTTCGCTGGACCCACGAACAGCGATGTCATTGTTTCAATTTTGGAGCGTGAGCCGCTGGCGCTGACGACAATCGCCCCCAACACGCCGACAGAGCTACAACGGATTGTTACCAAAGCCCTGCGTAAGAATCGCGAAGAACGGTATCAGGGGATGAAAGATCTGCTGGTCGATCTGAAAACCCTGAGACAGGAGTCTGATCTGCAAGCCAAATTGCGCGCAGTCGCTCAAGCCTCGATCCAGCCGACGGAAGCGCCGCCCGCAAACGCTCAGGCAATAACAACATCGGACTCCCCAATCTCCGTGACATCACTTACTGAGGGTCTGATTTCTGGAACAAGAAGGAGGAAACTGTTTGTCGGCAGTGCGCTCGCCGTATTCGTCATTATCGTCGCCACGAGCTATTTCCTGTTTGTCAATCATCGTTCCGCGCTCACCGAAAAGGATACGATTCTCCTCGCGGATTTTGTTAATACTACCGGCGACGCCACCTTTGACGGCTCGACCCTTAAGCAAGCGCTAGCCGTGCAACTGCGTCAGACCCCTTTTCTAAATCTGTTTCCTGAGGAAAGCGTGCATGAAACACTGCGTTACATGGGCCGATCTGAGAACGAGCGGATCACACGTCAAATCGGAAGAGAAATCTGCCAGCGACGAGGCTTAAAAGCCCAACTCGTCGGGACGATTGCGAGTCTCGGCCGCAACTACGTGATTACCCTGGAAGCCGTGAATGGACTAACGGGCGAAACAATCGCCAGCCAGCAGGTCGAAGCTGAGGGCAAGGAGCAAGTTCTTAAATCGCTGGGCCAAGCGGCGCTCGATTTGCGAAAGCAGCTCGGCGAATCGTTGAGCACGCTCCAGAAATACAATGCGCCGATCGAACAAGCGACGACTTCTTCGCTCGCAGCGTTGAACGCTTATTCGAAGGGTTTGGAACAAATATATCGCGGGGACTACAAACAGGCTCTGCCGCTTTTCAATCGCGCTGTGGAACTTGATCCTAATTTTGCAGGGGCCTACGTTTGGCTGTCATGGACATACTCAAATTTCGGTGACCTGGCCAAGACCTCGGATTCTGCGGCAAAGGCTTACGCTCTGCGGGATCGCGTGACCGAGCTTGAGAAGCTGCATATCGACGAAATTTATCATCTGTTCACCACAGGAGATTTTGAAAAGCAAAAAGAAGCTGATGAGCTAATCAAGCGACTCTACCCCAGTGATTCGCAGGCCCCCGCAAGTTTAGGGTTTGGCTACCTTCGCATCGGACAGCTCGAGCCGGCTCTCGCCGAGTTTCGAGAAGCTATCAGGTTAAATCCAAACGAAAGCCATTATTACGGAAACATATCGATTATTCTGATTCGTCTTAACCGCTTCGATGAAGCGCGAGAAACTATCAAGCTAGCGCAGGGGCGTAGCCTGGATTTGCCGATTTATCGGCTTGCCCTGTACCGGATTTCTTTTGTTCAGGGCAATGCCGCAGAGGCGCAACAGCAGCTGGAATTGATCCGGAAGAGAGACGGTGAGGAGGTAGCGCTGAACACTGAAGCGCGTACTGCCGTTGTTGCCGGGCGCTGGCGAAAAGCACAAGACCTATATCACCGCGCCTCCGCGTTGTCGGGCAAAGCGACCTCGCACGAAAGAACTTCGGGAGCCCTCCTTGGTTTCTGTCAGCCTGGCAATGACGATATGAAGCAAGCTTTGGCGGTTTCGCAGATCAATTCTCCGGTCCAAGCCCTGGATGTTCCCGTCCTGGCCAATGGCTCGTTGTGTGGTGATGCGGGCGAAGCACAAAAGCTCGCGGACGAGCAAAAGAGCCGTTATCCAAACGCGACTCTTCGAATCGTTTACTCAGAACCGATTATCCGCGCAGCGATCGCGCTGCAACGCGATCGCGCTGACGAAGCCGTCGAATTTTTGAACGCCGCGCTTCCGTACGAAGGCGGCAACGCAGCGTTCTGGCCCAACTATCTTCGCGGTCAGGCCTATTTGAGACTGCGCCGTGGCCCACAGGCCGCCGCCGAATTTCAAAAGATCCTCGATCACCGCGGATGGGATTTCTTCTGGGACTATCACTCCTATCCATCTTCACCGATGTATCCGCTCGCGTATCTCGGCCTCGCGCGAGCCGCTCTTCTGGACGGGGACGTTAAAAAAGCGCGTAGTGCCTATCAAGATTTCTTTGCGCTCTGGAAAGATGCTGACCCGGACATTCCAATTCTGATCGAAGCGAAGAAAGAGTACGAGAAGCTAAGGTGATCTCTTGTGCAAGCTTCACGGCTTGTGAAATGACAATAACTCCCGGCACCAAACTCAGTCGTTATGAAATCCGCTCGGGCCGTATGCCTACGACTGGGCGGGCGCTTTAAGCGAGCCATCGAGTTGAACCCCAACTACGCCTCCAATTACCAATGGCATGCAGAGCAGCTACTCATGTCGGTAGGGCTTCTCAAGGAAGCACAAATACGCAGAGCAGTCCCGTATCTTAGACCCAGATTCATCCCAATCAGCCTCTTGCTCAGCTTTTTATTGAGTGCAGCGCGGATGCTGCGCGCGAGTTTCAGTGCGTCATAATTACCCTAAAGGTGCATGAAGAACAGAGCGCCGTTCGCAATGCTGAGGCGGAGAGGCTGGATGTTGTTATAACCGTGGTCCTTTATATAAACGTGCGGCGGACTTTGGTTGAATGCAGTTGGAACTTTCCCGAGCATTTCGCCGAGAATGAAAATCTTAGGAACGCTTCGCAGTACAAATCTCACTAGCCTACCAATGAAATCACTAACCTTTACTTCTTCAAGCCCATGGGTGGAAAAGTCCCACGCTCTCAAGCTCGGTTAGTTTCGAACCTCTAAACACCCAGCAAAACGAGCCTTCTCAAGCAGTGGATGGAGCGCCGCGGCATCAAATACGGTGCTCTGTGCTAAGATGCCGTCACAAATTGGCTCTTTAGCTAGGCTCACGGCGTCTGTAAGTTGTTGATTCTAAACGTGGCGGGGTAGCTCAGATGGTTAGAGCGTGGGATTCATAACCCCAAGGTCGGCGGTTCGATCCCGCCCCCCGCTACCAATTCTTTCAACACTTTACGAACACATCACGCTGTTATTCGATCGCGCTTTTCCGGAATTTTTCCGTAATTTGGCGACACTCTCGCGAAGATGGCTAGGTGAATGGATGTGGCTTCTGATGCTGACGCATCAAATCCTTCACTGATCTTAACTGCTACTTCTTCTCGCGCATGGTCCTGCAGTTGGTATCAATACTTTATCGGATGAGAATACTTACCAATTCAGGGTTCAGATGTTGAAAATAGCTTTGGCCAAATAGCCCCAGGAATCACTCACAGCCAATGTACAAGCACCGACATAGCACACCAACATAACTGCGTAGCCCGCAGCAAGCCATCGATCAAAGGCTTGGCCCATGAGCGAGCGAAGCAGCAGAAACAGTGCGCCCAGGGTAAGAACCGGTCCGAATATCCCGATCCATCCGCCCTCCCCGAAGATGGGGAACAGCACGGGTATACGAACGGTCGCGCCCGCAAGAATGCTTAGACTTGCTAGTAACATCATCGACCGATGTATCTTCGGTTTCTTTCTTGATAACACTCCCGCTAAGACGAAAAGTGTGAAGAGAGACACCTCAGCCAGCATGACCATCAGGAACTGCCGATAGGCCATGCCCCAAAACGGGATTGCAGGAACAGGTCGGACGGATTGGACCGCCACCATAAACCCTGTGCTTGAGACTACAAGCGCCACAGCGGCAGCGACCCAGCCAAGTTTCATGTGCAGCCGCAGCTTGCGGGCTGGGATCAGCAGCGACTGGACAAAGAACAGAATCAACCAAGCCGTCATCGCTGCGCCGTGCACCAGAACGAGTGTCACCAACTGTGGAGCGATCTTTCGCCCTCCCATACCTTCGCCCCGCAGGTAATAAGGGTGAAAGCCCGCGAGCATGATAATGAGCATGATGATCGCAGCGAGGCTGTAGAAATAGCGTAAGGACTTTTTGGAGCGAGTCGGTGCAGGCTTGTGACTTAGTTCTACATTCTGCGGCGTTGTGGATTGATTCATTCTCTATTCACGCATAGTTCGAAAGGAGGAAGCTCAGCAACAGGTCTAAAGAAACGGAAGCCGCCGAACGCTGAGCTTGAGCGGCTCGCCCACGCAACTTAACAAAGAAGCCCGCTCATGGCGAGTCCGTTCCAAGCGCTTGTTCTGTTGTGCCCATCGATTACATTTGTATTTGGCATACCCTACACAGTCCCGTTCCCCATTTGACCCCCAAGTCCAATGGCTCCGAACAAATGGGACAGTTTGTTGGAACACCATCATCAGTGTCGGAGAAAAACCAGAGTCGAGTGGGGATTCGCGATGAAAGAATTCGGGCTATTGCAATTCCATCTCGATTGACTTGTCCTTTTGGATCCAACAAGCAGCATTTCGCAAAGTTTTCATATTCACCTGAATCGAGCCAGAGCCTGTAAAGTGCATCAGCACTTGAAAACCAACGAGCAACCGCCTCAGTTTCTTCGATCGTAAGTTGCAGTCGTTCTGGATCAACTTCCTTTCGACAAAAAGCACAATGCAATGGGTTATCAGTCAATAGATCCACTAGTAGCAATCCATTCACTGAGGGACAATCGCACACCTCAATGTCTGTCCACGGCCGGAGCCTTTGATACGAATTCATTCGAATAAACTAGAGGTAAGAGAACTGCGCTTCAGCGGATCGCGCACGCAACAACGAATAAAG
>JBKPQV010000499.1:0-4098 GCA_046734235.1 Acidobacteriota bacterium | reverse complement strand
CAAAACATCCCGTGGTTCCTCGGCGGCTCTGCTGACCTTGGACCATCGAACAAGACCACCTTGACCTTTTCCGGCGCAGGAGATTTTCAGGCTGAGAACTTCACTGGAAAGAATCTGCATTTCGGTATTCGCGAACACGCGATGGCCGCGATAGTGAATGGATTATCGTTGTCAAAAATTCGGGCGTTCGGCGCATCGTTCTTCATCTTCAGCGACTACGCGCGGCCTGCGATTCGCCTCGCGACGCTAATGGAGCTGCCCGCTCTTTTTGTTTTTACACACGACGCAATGGGCGACGGAGAGGATGGCCCAACACACCAACCGGTAGAACACCTAATCTCTTTGCGTGCTATTCCCGGACTGATCACAATGCGACCGGGCGACGCTAATGAGGTAGTTGAGGCTTATCGTTACATTGTCCAATTACGCCACCAGCCTGCGGTTTTGGTTTTTTCGCGCCAACCGCTACCAACGCTTGATCGCAGCAAGTACTCACCGGCTTCAGGCGTCGCGCATGGCGCGTATGTTCTTGCTGACGCGCCCGGCCGGAACCCTGAAGTAATCCTGATTGGCTCAGGCAGCGAACTCAGCTTGGCCGTCGAAGCGCACGAACAGTTGCTCGCCGAAGGCATCGGTTCTCGGGTCGTGTCTATGCCGTCCTGGGAAATCTTCGAGCACCAGTCCCAGGAGTATCGAGACAGTGTGTTGCCGCCGAACGTGAAGGCGCGCGTTGCAGTGGAGCAAGGCTCAACCTTGGGATGGGAGCGATACGTTGGTCCAACTGGTCATGTTATCGGTATGAAGACGTTCGGGGCTTCGGCGCCACTGAAGGAATTGCAGAGGAAATTCGGTTTCCAGCCGGACCAGGTGGTCGCGGCAGCTAAGAAGCAACTACATAAGAAATAAGTCGCTTGCGGTTTACTTGCCCTTGAAATCGGGCTCTCGGCGCTGGGTGAAGCTCATCATCCCTTCGAGCGCATCCTCGCTCGCAAGAATCTGAGGCAAGAGCGCGGCGAGGTGTTCTTTCGCGGCGTCCTGTCCCTTGGTCTCCGCCAGTCGCGCGTTCGCGAGCGTTTTTTGGACGGCAAGCGGCGCCTGCTTTGCGATCAGGTGCCCAAGAGCACGCGCCCTGTCAACTTGTTGCCCTATCGGTACGACTTCTTGGACCAAACCAATCCGTAACGCCTCGGCCGCACCGAACTCCTCGGCGGTCAACAAGAATCGCATCGCGTTGCCCCAGCCAAGATACGCCGGCGCACGAAAAGTGGCGCCGCCAAAAGGAAGAATTCCCCGACCGATCTCAAGCTGGCGGAAGCGAACGTCGTCGGCAGCGATGACGATATCGCAGGCAAGCGCGAGCTCAATGGAAAGGGTATACGCGATGCCGTGAACTGCCATGACGACGGGCTTGGGAATCGGCTCGCCCCATATCCCCCACGGATCGAACTTTCTTCCACGTGCGAGTGCCATTGGGCCTTTCTTTGCGACGACCGGAGCGACCGACGCGAGATCCAGCCCGGAAGAAAAGTGATCGCCATGCGCGAACAAGACGCCAACCCTTAATTCGCTGTCCGTCCCCAGCTGATCATATGCCTCCGCTAGCGCATCGAGGCTTTCCAGGTCAAACGCATTACGCTTCTCGGGCCGGTTGATACCGATCATCAGCACGTGTCCATCTCGTTCCACTGTTATCCGCGTCGACATCGTTAGCGCTCCTTAGTTTGGCTGACTTTATAAATGTCAATGTTGCGTGAAAATCCACTGTAAAAAACGAACGACTCTTCGCCCATTCGGCCATGATCACTAATCCGATTCAGGAACCTGGCTCAACGACTGAAGTAAACGTTACGTGGAAAGGGCGACGACGATCTTTCCGTATCCGCTTTTGTGCTTGATCTCTCCACTGTATGCAGCTGAAGCGTCATTTAGGGAAACGGTGGTTTTGACGAATGCTCTGAGGCCTCCCGCGTCAAGCTGCTTTGCGATTTCAACAAGCTGCTTTTGATTCGGTTCGACTATGAAGTAAGCATCTTTTACTCGCTCGTCAGCTGTAAATTCGCCGTCCGCAGCAATAGTGACCATGCGTCCACCTGGCTTGAGAACATCCCATGACCGCTCAAGCGTTTCGCCGCCCACGCCATCGAAGACGACATCCACATCGCGAACGACTTCTTCAAACCGCGTGGTTTTGTAGTCAATTGCCTCGTCCGCTCCGAGTCCCTTTACGAAATCGATGTCCTGAGCTGCGACGGTAGTGATGATGCGTGCGCCGCGGATGTGCGCAAATTGAACAGCGTACAGGCCAACTGCACCCGCGCCTCCATGGACTAAAACGCGCTCGCCTGGTTCCAGCTTCGCACGATCTATCAGTCCCTGCCGTGAGGTCAACGCTCCAAGCGGCACTGAGGCAGCAGCTTCGTGACTTAAGGTGGTTGGTTTCAGCGCAATATTTTGGGGCAGCGTAATACAGAACTCTGCAGTTGCCCCATCAACAAACCAGTCGTTTAGACCATAGACTTCGTCGCCAATCTCGAACGCTTTAACATCTTTTCCGAGCGCCGCGACGACTCCCGAAAATTCGTGCCCAGGTACTGCGAGTATCCGTGCCGTTCCTGATTTCGTATGTGTTGTAGGATACCAAAGCAATTCTGATGGGGTAACACCAGCAGCGTGAACCTCGATCAATACCTCGCCTAAGCCGGGTTCCGGTTTCGGTAACTCCGCGCTGATGAGCCTTGGGCTCTGATCTGCGCTGTTGACCTGCATCGCCTTCATAAGCACCTCTTCTTACATCGCTTACTTAGATTCGGACTCATCAGCGATAAATGAAACAGTAATCGTTCGACCATCCGTGGACTTTGCTTTAATAGTTAGCTCCTTCAACGATTTTCGATCGTTAGTAAGAAGCAGTGTCCCCGATCCGTCCAGGTCCGCGTCGAGGGCGCCGCCTGTGATTGTAAGAAGAATGTTCTCGGGCGAGTCAGTATTCGCCTTCCATGAGCCTTGCAGTTGAAGCAGCAGATCCGAAGTAACTGTGATCAGCGCAGTCCCGTTTTTGCGCAGAACGATGAGTGCACTCGTAATCTTTGCTTTTTCAACTGTAGAAGTGATCACGCCGTGTCCCTTCGCGCTGACTATCATGGACTCCGTTTCTTCTGACTGAGCAAAGGCACTGGAAAGCAATCCCGCGAAGAGCAGGATCACGAATGCGTTGCCAAGTTGTTGTGCTCGTTTAAGTCTGTTCATAATCGCCTCTCTTCGTTTCTTACAATGGCCGGCTTCTTCAATACAAACTTCATTCCACGATCATGTTAGAACAAGCGACAGTCCAACGTGGACCAGCGACACGTGCTCCAGTGAGTTCTTTTAAGGTGTTCTTTCTTACTTTGATAATCGCTGGCCGGCTTTAGGCGACGTGCGGTTCGTGATTGGTTGGTGGTTTTGACGACAATGGCCTCGATTTTTCTAATCTCTTTTTCGGCAATTCCGTCATTTTCGGCCAGTGCGTGAGGCTTTGCCTGCTTTAGTCCCGAACGCTCGGGATGGAGTTTCAGTTTTTCGCTAGGGTACCGCTTCCCAGGCAATGGTTAGATACCACCTGCTTTAGCAGCGTGGAGTTTCAACTTTTCGCTAGGGTACCTCTTCCCAGGCGATGGTTAGATACCACCTGCTTTAGCAGCGTGGAGTTTTCAATTTCTCGCTACGAAGGCGCTCTTCACTAGGTCTATAGCGCGAAGTTGAGACTCCACGCTGCTAAAAGCAGGTGGTATCTCTTGTAAAGTTGGTGTCCGACTTCTAGCGCGAAGTTGAGACTCCACGCTGCTAAAGCAGGTGGTATCTCTTGTAAAGTTGGTGTCCGACTTCTAGCGGGAAGTTGAGACTCCACACTGCTAAAGCAGTTGGTATCTGACTTTTGTGCAAAACCGGTGTGTGGTGTTCAGTTCGCGTTCGGGGATGTGTAACGACGGAGCTCAATCACCGGCTGCGACCAAACGGAAGATGAAACTTGATCCCAACTGTCACCAATGAAGGATTCAATTTCACTCGGGCCTTTACGCCAGTACCGTCGCTAAGCACACCATCCGCATTAACTGCTAA
>JBKPQV010000498.1:0-3839 GCA_046734235.1 Acidobacteriota bacterium | reverse complement strand
ATGCGCGCAGCTTCGATAACATGGATCGGATGTCGCAAGCTAGCCGCGAGTACTTCAGTTTTCCAACTGTAGTTCTGATAAATTTCAACGATCTCCTGCAGCAGGATCAGACCGTTCTGTCCAATATCATCAAGTCGCCCGAGGAAAGGACTAATGAACGACGCGCCAGCTTTAGCAGCGAGAATTGCCTGCGCAGCTGAGAAGCACAACGTAACGTTCACCCGAATGCCTTCATCTGACAGATGGCGCGTGGCTTTTAGGCCTTCGCGCGTTAGCGGACACTTGATCACTACATTGGGCGCAATCTTCGAGTAATCGAGACCTTCCCGCACCATCCCATCCTTATCCTGGCTGGTTACTTCGGCGGAGACCGGGCCTTGGACGATTTCGCAGATAGCGGCGATATGTTGCTTGAAGTCAACATTGCCTTCCTTCGAAATCAGAGAAGGATTAGTCGTTACACCGTCAGCTAGCCCGAGTGCGGCACCTTCACGAATTTCATTTAAGTTTGCTGTGTCCAGAAAAAACTTCATAACAAAACTCCTATTCAGAATCTGATCATCCCTGGTTGGGATCGTAGATCGAATTCCTCAGAATCCCTACTCCACTTACCTCGATTTCAACTGTATCCCCATACTTCATTCTAGACACTCCTGCTGGAGTGCCGGTGGCAATCAAGTCGCCTGGGTACAACGTCATGACGGATGATATATACCTTATTAAAAAGGCTACCGGAAATGCCATGTCAGCGGTATTCCCATTTTGTTTCACTTCAGTATTGACGCGTGTGATTACTGTGGCTTTGGTTGGATCTAATTCTGATTCGATCCAGGGACCCACTGGACAGAACGTATCGAATGATTTTCCGCGTGTGAACTGTACATCCTTTCTTTGCAAATCACGCGCTGTGACATCATTCACGCAGGTGTAGCCAAATACGTACTGCAAGGGATCGTCCGCTTCAGTTAACTTCCGCGCGGTTCGTCCAATCACCACGCCAAGTTCACCTTCGTGTTCAACTTGCTGTGATTGCACTGGCAGTTCGATGGGATCGCCGTTGCCGATCACGCTTGAAGGCGGCTTCAAGAATAGTAGCGGTTCCTCGGGCATCTTATTGCCGAGTTCCGCCGCATGTTCGCGGTAATTGCGGCCGACACAAACAATCTTTGAGGGCGTTACTGGGGCTAGCAGCTTCAATTCTTCACGATCAAGAATCGAAGTTTCGGCTGGCACGCTGAGATGATCGAAGGCGAAGTCTTCTTCCAGCAGATAAACCTTTGAATCCTCGAGAACCGCAAATCGAGGTTTGGATAGGCTGCTATGTTCTAAGCGACAGAGTTTCATTTCAGTATTTTAGGGAACAATCTCTGAGACAACGTCAGATGGCTGGCTGACGTTACCTGCCGTGTCAATTGCTTTGACGTAATAGTAGTACCTCTTGCCAGTTTCAACCTTATCATCGACGAATGAAGTACGAGTCAAAAGAGCACTATTTAGTTTTGTCCAATTGGACTTCGGCAAGTTCGGATCGGTTGAGCGATAAATTTCGTAGCCCGCGATATCGGTTTCGATATTAGCGGCGAAGAATATGGAGAGACGACCAGATGCGCCTGCAACACTCAAACCACTTGGTGGCGCTGGTGCAAACGTGTCACGCGGTGAAACTGGAAGAATGTTCGAGTTTAGGCTCTCAACCTGTGTGCCTTCGGTACCAAGCGAAACCGCGCGAACAACATAGCGATACTCGCCGCCAAACTTGAAAGTCTTGTCAGCGTAAGTAGAACCCGAAATTGGAGCGGAATTAAGAGGTGTTGGTCCTGGCGTACTTTGAGACTCATCCATTCTATAGACGTTGTAGCCAAGTAAGTTGACAGGCGTTGACCCGTTGATATTACTCCTGGGTGGTTGCCAGGTTAGCGTGATCTCATCTTCCTTGACATCGCCACTTGTGAGTGCCGGCGGTTGTGCGATATTCGTAGCCGGTTCTATCAAGAGAAAATTTGAGAATGCCGCGCGTTGTCCTGACGCATTAACATAACGAATTGCGTAGCGCAGTCTAGTTGGCGCTCCGGCTAATTCCAATGCGTCGTGGTACGACAAAGTTTCCCCAGCGTTACGAATCTCCTCATAGGTTACGGAACCCACTAGCGTGGACCGCGCTGCGAATTCATCCTCTGTAAGTGCACGAGGCGCACCTGGTTTTTCGGCCAAACGATAGACATCGATTCGGCGAATACTTTGCACACTGCTGTCAGGTGCGTTTCGAATAGGAGCTGGCCAGCTGAGCAATACTTCGTTGCCTTGTTGGGCCCCGGAAAGCAATTCGGTTCGTTGCTGCACTCGTTCGACTGGAGGCAATGGTGGGCGACGCTTTCCACACCCACCCGCAAACAATGCAGAGCTGATTACGATGACGAGTGCAACTATCTTCGAGGGTTCGCCGGGTAGAAATGGCGGGTCCACTTTCTTGTTTTGTTTGGAGTTATTGAAAATTGAGTCAGCCAATGGTGAGTTTGTTCTGCAGCGCGCGTTAACATTTCTCACAGGATATACCTGCTGAGGTCTTGATCTTTTACGGTCGCCGCCAACATCTTCTGTACATAAGCGGCGTCGATGCGCTGTTTTTTCGGCTCAAGATCTGGTCCTTCAAAGCTAATTTCCTCTAATAGCTTTTCCATGATGGTCTGCAGGCGACGGGCGCCGATGTCCTCAGTTTGATGATTAACCTGAGCTGCAAAGTTAGCGATTGAATCGATTGAGTCGTCCGTAAACTCAATAGTAACGCCTTCAGTCTCCATCATTGCCTGATACTGCTTGATCAGAGCATTTCTCGGTTCTGTAAGTATGCGTTTGAAGTCTTCGATTGTAAGCGATTCGAGTTCGACTCTAATCGGAAAACGTCCTTGAAGTTCCGGAATTAAGTCCGATGGCTTGGACACGTGAAAAGCGCCTGCCGCAATGAACAGGATATGATCGGTGCGAACCATGCCATAACGGCTGTTTACTGTTGTTCCTTCGACAATGGGGAGAATGTCGCGCTGTACCCCTTCGCGTGAAACGTCTGGCCCATGACCTGATTCACGACCGGCGATCTTGTCAATTTCGTCGAGGAAGATAATTCCGGAATTTTCGACTCGCTCGATCGCCGCTCGGGCCACTTGATCCATATCGATCAGTCGTTCTTCTTCTTCCTGCATCATGTATTCGATCGCTTCGTCTACCCGCATCTTGCGTCGTTTTGTGCGACCCTGGAAGAGGTTGCCCAACATGTCTTTCATGTTGATACCCATCTCTTCAACACCTTGAGGTCCCGCAAGTTCGATAACCGGAAAATTCTTTTCTCTTACTTCCATTTCAACCAAACGATTGTCGAGTTTCCCGCTTCGCAATTGCGTGCGGAGTTTCTCTCTCGTTCGTTGAAACTGCTCATCACGCGCAACAGTGTCGACTTCATCGGTCTCCTCTACCGTTTCCGCGTCAAAATCGAAATAACCTGAATTGGAACGTGGCGGCGGTAACAGCAGATCGAGAATTCTTTCTTCAACGTTCAGTTCAGCCTTCTCAGCAACCTCTTCGCTCTTTTCCTGGCGAGTCATCTCGACCGAAATCTCTGTCAGGTCACGAATCATGCTTTCCACATCACGACCGACATAGCCCACTTCGGTAAACTTTGAGGCTTCAACCTTGAGAAACGGTGAGTTGGACATTCGCGCGAGGCGGCGCGCAATCTCTGTTTTGCCAACTCCGGTTGAGCCAATCATGATTATGTTTTTCGGCATTACATCTACCGCCATTTCAGGAGGCAGCTTTTGTCGGCGCACACGATTGCGCAGCGCTAC
>JBKPQV010000497.1:0-14041 GCA_046734235.1 Acidobacteriota bacterium | reverse complement strand
GAACAAGTCCGCGTCTCGGGACAGTGTACTTTGCTGACGAATCAATTGGCTGGGCTGCAGGTGCTGATGGGCTGGTTTTGCGAACTGACGATGGTGGACTTACCTGGCGCCGGCTTACGCACGGCGGTCGGGATGATCTTGCCAACATCTTTTTCATCGATAACTCGCACGGCTGGGCTGTCGGTGAAAATGGCCGCATTCTGTTCACAAATTCGGGCGGCAAGAACTGGACAGTAAGACCTTCGCCAACAACGTCCAATCTCAATGCAATTACTTTTGTAAATGAACGCAGCGGCTGGGCAGTCGGTGATAAAGGGACCATCCTTCATTCAGTGAGTGGCGGAATCACCTGGGATGCGGTTACTGGTCCAGTTACAGAGAGTCTGTTCGGTGTCTCTTTTGTGACTGAGAAAAAAGGTTGGGTGGTCGGAGCCCGGGGAGCCGTCTGGGTAACTGAAGACGAAGGAACATCGTGGCAGTTTCAGCAAACGAACACGATGAGTTGGCTGGAAGACGTTAAGTTTGTCGACGAGAACCATGGAGTGGCAATCGGGTCAGGCGGCACAATCTTAAGGACGGAAAATGGCGGCCAGAAGTGGATACGAGTTGATCGCAATTTGAAAGAGTGGCTGTACGCGCTCACCTTTGTTGATTCATTGCGAGGTTATATCGTCGGCGCTCACGGAATCATTTTGCGCACCGACGATGGCGGAGTTACGTGGAAAGATCTTGAGAGCGGTGTTAGTGCAAATCTTTTTGCCGTGGCTGCCGCAAATCGAAACGACGTCGCAGCCGTCGGAGACCAGGGAAAGATCATTAATACCAAAGATGCTGGAGAGACATGGGAACTGCAGGAGAGCATCACCAGTTCTTCACTTTTCTCAATTGTTTATCGTGGAGGAACCAATGTCTGGGTTGCTGGTCGAGGTGGTGCAATTCTAAGACGAATTGATCCAATCGCGACCGTAAGCTTACCTGTTTCAAAACTACCTCCCCTCCTGAAAGGCGGCGCTGGAAAAATTCCCGATGCAGAAGGCTTCGATGATCGCGACATTCCACCAGCTTTACCACCGAAAAAGCCGTAGCCCTCGTTAAGCACAATGTCAAAAAATAGGGAATTGCTCATAGGGCTTTTGTGTGGCGTCCTCATGTTATCCGGCCTGAACACTAACTCCGCCCAGATTCGAACGACAAATAGCACAGCTAAGACTCAGCCCGTTCAGCAAACCTTGACACCCTCTGAACAGGCGCTGGTCAACGATTCCCGGAAAGCTATTATGCAAACGGGGCTCTCCGAAGAATATTTCAACGTACACTTCAAGCTCCTCAAAGTAATCGATAAAGATTCCGATCGACGCGTAAGTTGGCAGTTTTCAATAAATGGTTACGACGCTGTAGTGACCGACTCCATTGGTTTTTTCACGGAGGGCACAAAGAAAGTCTACATTCACGGTGTGACGAAAACCCTGGGACAAACTTCGGAGATTCAAAAGACGTTGTCACGAGCGCGAGCAAACAGGATTATGAAAACTTGCATTGGCGGGTTCAAACATCCAAATATTCAATACGGACCGGTTGCAGGTCGCGCACAACTATTTCTTGTTGCTCAAGCACGCACCGCCGCGAATCGGGAATCAAACTCTGAACGAGAACTGGAACGAGAACGAGAACGAGACGAGCGTGAAAAACAGAAGGCCGGATCTACCTCAACGGACACAATAGAATCTGAAGAAGAAGAGGATCTACCAAAGGTGGTTCTTGGCAGTGTCAACCTCCAAACCGGTAAATGCACCAAAGGCGCCGGATTAATTGCGCCTTAGATCTTGGGTGTACGAGAATTTGTATACACATTAACTGCGAAAAACTTTTTCTTGTCGCTGTCCTCACCTGATTTGTATTATCTTGCTTTCTCTAGACGTCCTCTTTATTTACTAACAAATCATTCTTGGAAATTTGCCACCTGGTAATTCCGACGCCATTGATACGAATTCCGCTAATAGCTTCGAAAACGTGCGTCTTGATCGCGGAGTATCAACTATGTGCGAGAGGTTTCAACTCTACTCCGAAAAACAGTGAACGGTCCGGGAGGGATCACAAATGACTTGGCTAGTTTTAATCAATAAAAAGTTCTTCACGATTCGCAAGCTTGCAGCGACCTCACTGTCCTTCGCTTTACTCGCCCAACTCACATTTTGCGGAAGTAGTGCTCAATTCGTAGCGCAAGCACAAACAAATTCTCCAACAACTAAAAAGAGTTCAAAGAAAAAGAAACGAGCACGCGCGCAGTCGGCAATACCGGAAATGGTGTTGCCAGGTGTTCCACAATCGACTGACGTTAGCCCTGACACTCCACGAATTTCGGTTGCACCTGATAGACCAGCGAAACGCGAGGTAACAACGCTGAGTTTGAGACAGGATTCAGACAGCTCTGACATTCACAGCAAGCAAGTACAGCCAGACCAAACAGCCATAGTTAATTTCCGAACGCTCGCCGCAAAAGCTAAGGGTGGTAAGCCGGGAGCCACGGTATTACATCGGGACAGCACTCAGTTGATGCCGGCTCCAGGAACAATCGAAGAAGTCAATGAATCGCGTCAGCTTTCACTCCAGAACAATGTGACTCAATTGGATATTGGTAGCCCCCTTGATCCGTCACCTGGACCAGCCGCCAATTTTCAAGGCGCAGTTGATGAAGCGATCGGAGGTGGTCCATCCGGCACTTTCACGATTCCGCCAGATACTATGGGTGCTGTTGGGATCGATAAAATAATCAGTTCCGTGAATAACAATGTGGTCATCCAGGACAAAGCGTCTGGTGCGCAACTCAGTTTGGTGGGTCTCTCAACTTTCTGGGCAGCAACTGGAGGCACCGGTGTTTTTGACCCGAGAGTTATCTACGATCCCTATAACAATCGTTGGATTGTTGCCGCAGCTTCAAATGCCCAAACGGCAAATTCATCAGTACTCATCGGAGTCTCAAACACTACAGACCCGCAGGGAACTTACACTTTGTTCAGGTTCATTGTCGGGTGTGCTCCTGGAGCCGCCGGTTGTAATGCGGCAGGTGGTTGGGCCGACTTCCCAATGCTTGGGTTTAATAAGAATTGGGTGGTGATTACATGGAATCAGTTCACGATCAATACTCTCGCATTTACTGATGGAAGAGCCCTCGTACTTGATTACCCAGCACTGAGAGGAGGCACTGCTACAGGCACACTATTCACAGGTGCGACTGCTGCAATCGGTGGCTTCTGCATGCATCCTGCGACTACGTTCTCAGCTACCGAAAGCACGATGTACATCCCAACACATATCTCCAGTGCGGGTGCGATCTATCGCCTTCATACCATAACTGGAACACCCAGCACGCCGGCTTTCAGTGTGGATCCTGCCGACAGGACCAGACCTGGTGGTGGCTGGACACAGCCAGGTGGAGACGTCGTACCTCAACAATGCATTCCCGGTGTGGGCGCTGCGACACAAACATGTCCGGCCACTATCAGGCAGCTTGATGTTGGCGATGCCTTTGTTAGATCAAACGTCGTCTTCCGAAACGGAAAGATCTACTACCCACAAACTATTGCGTTACCAACAGGTGGCATCACAAACAATTCGCGATTCGTTGCGCAATGGACCGTCTTAAATTCTGATGGCACTTTTTCGGACGGCGGGCGTGTCGAAGATCCAACTGCAACCAGGATCAACGGAGGCAAGCATTATATTTACTCAAGTATTTCAGTGAATAAGAACAACGATGTAATCCTTGGATTCACTGAAGCAGAGTCAGATGACTATGCTGACGCCGGTTACACATTTCGCCTCGGCAGTGATCCCGCTGGAACAATGCGCGATCCTGTCATTTTCAAAGACGGGGAGGACTATTATCAAAAGACGTTTAGTGGCTCTCGAAATCGCTGGGGTGATTACAGCCATTCAGTAGTTGATCCAATTAACGATCGCGATGTTTGGACGCTTCAGGAGTATTCAAGGCTGCGTGTGGGCACAACCGGTCAAGGCTCCAATGATTCTCGCTGGGGAACATGGTGGGCCAAGGTAGCAGCACCGGCTGGAGCTGGAGATCTGGTGATCAGCGAGTTCAGATTACGCGGTCCAGCAGGAGCGAACGATGAGTTCGTTGAAATCTATAACCGCTCGGGTACACCTTTAACAGTTGCCACCGGCGATGGATCGGCTGGATTTGCCATTGCTGCATCCGATGGAGTGACCAGATTCATAATCCCCAACGGTACGGTCATTCCGGCCAAGGGGCACTACCTGGGTGTAAACAGCGTGGCTTATTCGCTGTCGGGTCACCCTGGGGGAACAGCCGACGCGACCTATACAACAGACATACTCGACAATGCTGGCATTGCACTTTTTTCAACCTCCACGCCCGCGAACTTTTCGCTAGCGACAAGGCTGGATGCCGTCGGGCCGACAAGTGTAACGGATGCGCGCTATAGAGAGGGCAGCGGTTTTGCGCCGCTTTCGACGCTTTCGACACAAGGGGCGTTGGGCATCGATTACACTCTCTATCGCAGTTTCTGTCCCAGCAACACAGGGAGTTTTGGAACTGCGCTCGGCTGTGCACCTGGTAGTGGTGGGATACCGAAGGATTCGGACAATAACGCTGCGGATTTTGTTTTTGTTGACACCAATGGAACTTCAACGGGTGGCGGACAACGACTTGGTGCCCCAGGACCGGAAAATCTTTCGGCGCCACTCGAGCGAAATACTATCCCCGTTCTGGTACTTGATAGTAGTCAAGCTGCTTCGGGTCCACCGAATCGAGTCAGGGACTTCACCTCCGATCCAGCAAACAATTCGACCTTTGGCACGCTTGATATCAGGCGGCGCATACAGAACAACACTGGAGGGCCAGTCACTCGTCTACGCTTTAGAGTGATCGACATAAATACTTTCCCGGCACCCAGTGGATTTGCCGATTTGCGAACACGAACATCAAGCCAAATAGTCGTATCCGGAATAAACGATAGCGGCACTTGTTTGCCGGGAGCGACGCCTTGCAATGTCACGGTGGAAGGTACTACGCTCGAACAACCTCCATCGCAACCAAATGGTGGAGCATTTAACTCAACATACTCGGCAGGAACGATCACGTTAGGCACGCCTCTGGCAGCTGGCGCATCGATCAACGTTCGTTTCCTGCTTGGTATTCAGCAAACAGGTAACTTCCGCTTTTTCATTAATGTGGAAGCGCTGCCATAGCAAACCTATCCAGGCGAAAGCCAGGCAATAAGAAAACGGCAGCGAGAATATCGCTGCCGTTTTGTTTTGGAATTCCTCTACGCCTGATGGTTACCTGATCGGATGCTCCTTAGCGTATGAGTACGCGCAGTAAGCTGAAACAAGGTGACAGATCCAACCCAACGTGCCACCTGTACCAAGCCAGAATCCCGGAGTAAAAATCAGCCACAAGATTCCCGCCAA
Source organism: Acidobacteriota bacterium (assembly GCA_046734235.1). Lineage (GTDB taxonomy): Bacteria > Acidobacteriota > Blastocatellia > Pyrinomonadales > Pyrinomonadaceae > PSRF01. Next base: position 8,590 of record JBKPQV010000497.1, on the reverse strand, counting down.
AATCCGTCCGTTATAAAGCTGGCCAACGCCGGGGATTATCAAACTCAAGACACCTGCCAACACTGGATCTCGCATATTTCGCAATTCACCTCCGCTCGAATCTTCCATACGAAGGCCGTGCGAACTTTGTTCAATCTTGGGGATTGCGATTGTTGGTGATCACTATTTTTCGTGTTTAGTTCGTGTGTCTTCGTGGATCATTATTTTTCCCGGAAATAAATACGATCCACGAAGTCACACGAATTAAACACGAACTAATCCGAGCTATATCAGACTTTCGAGGCAAAGCTTCGGATAGCGTCAATTTACTTTAGATCACCGCGACGGACGTCGACGATCTCACCACGAAACTTCTTAAGCATTTCCTGCACGATTGGGTTGCTTTCAGCAGACGCGCGCAGGTTTTGCTTTTGTAAACGCGCTTCATCTTCGCGGCTGAGAGGTTGATCTTGTGTCTCTGGATCCTTCACGGAAATGCGAACTCCGGTTTCCTCACCGGTTACCGACTGGCAGGCATCGCGAAGAACCTTGATGTGCTCCGGACGGGCAAGGGTATCGCGAAAATGTCGAGAGTCAGGCAGGAACTCGATATGGAACTCGCCTGCTTCCAAGGTCACTGAATGCGCCGAGTCGAGAACGGTAACAAGCAACATCTTCTTCTGACTTTCGATGAAGGCTTTGATGCGTTCGATTGGTGATGCATCGGCAGCAAGCACTGTAGTTGTCTGATCTTGCGAAAGAGTTTCGCTCGGCCGTTCGCTTTGGAAACGTGAAGTTTCCGGTGCGCCACTCTCCAGCGCTGGTGCTGCCGCAGTGGCTGAGTAAGATGAACCGGCTGAACTGGATCTTGGCTTGTTAGTCGAAGTTCCCCCTGAACTACTGCCGGATCCAGAAGTTGTTCGCGACGACGCTGGAAGGGGTTGACCCGACTCCAGCGCCGAGAGCCGGGAAAGAATCTCGCTTATCGATTCGACGCCACGAAGTTCCATTAACTTCACAATACCGATCTCAAGTTGATAACGCGGTTGAGTTGCGGTACGAAGCTTGGTTTCAGTTTCTGCGAGTGAGTGAAAAAACCGGACCAGATCGGACTCTGAAAACAATGCCGCCTGCCGTTTCAATTCTTCCGGCGTACAAACTGCTGATTCAAGAAGTTCTTCGCTGGCTGAAACCTTTGTCACTAGCAGGTCGCGGAAATGCGCCAACAAATCCCGACAAAAGCTTCTCAAGTCGTGACCGCGCATCACAATGTCATCAACCACCAGGATTGCATCCGCAGCTTTGTTGACGGCAACGGCATCCATGATCCTGGTGAGAATATCAGCGCCAGCCACGCCGAGAGCCATTTCGACGTCTTCTTTCTTGATCTTGTTGCCAGCGAAACTGATGACCTGATCTAGTGCTGATTGCGCATCTCGCATTGATCCATCACCGGCCCGCGCAATCTCCCGAAGCGCATCTTCCGGAATCGTCAACTTCTCGGCTTTTGCAATCAATTTCAGTCGTTCCAGAATCTTGGCCGTTGCAATTGTGCGAAATTCAAATTGCTGACAGCGGGACAGAATGGTCTCTGGGACTTTGTGGCGCTCCGTAGTTGCCATGATGAAAACAACTCGTGGTGGTGGCTCTTCGAGTGTTTTGAGCAAGGCATTGAATGCTGATGCCGAAAGCATATGCACTTCGTCGATGATGAAAATCTTGTAGCGATCGCGGGCAGGTGCAATCCCAACGCTAGCGATAATTGCATCACGAACGTTTTCGACACCCGTGTTCGACGCAGCGTCGATCTCCTGGACATCGATTGAACGGCTTTCGCTTATCTCTCGACAAGAGGGACATTGATCCGGATCATCAGTGCGACATGGTGTTGGAGTTGGCTCTTTGGATTTGTGGCAGTTGAGTGCTTTCGCCAGCAGGCGGGCACTGGTGGTTTTGCCAACTCCGCGCGCACCTGAAAACAAATAAGCGTGATGAAGCCTTTGGTGTTCGATCGCGTTGCGTAATGTACGCGTGATTGCATCCTGGCCAGTTACTTCGTCAAACGTTTGCGGGCGCCATTTGCGCGCGATCACTTGATAGGTCATCTTTTTCGATTAGTTGGGTTGTGGAGTTTCGTATTGCTTAAGTAGTTTCCAGAGAATGATTGCGCTGCCATCTTCATCATTCCTCGTGACTTTGAAGGCGACCAGCACATCACTGAATCGATATGCAATTGAACCTGTTTTAGCGAGCCTCAGCATTGCGAATTGCTTTTGGCACCGGCATGTTCCTCAGAAGTTTCCAGGCAATGATCATGCTTCCATCCGAGTCTTTGCGAACAGCCTTGAAGGCTACGATAACATCAGAAGTCTCGTAGGAGATCGATCTGAGGAGATAGGTAGCGCCGACTTCAGCTTTAACGTTTCGTTTAAATTGAACTCCATCGATAACTGTTCCGATACCAAACCTTCTCTGTTCGCGTCGAATTGAGGATTCAAGTTGTGGCACCTCGTAATTGATCAAGGTAGCCGCTTCTACATTCTCGGCTGTTACATCCTGTAGTTCGGCACCAGTTAGCTTTACCATCATTCCAAAATCGAAACCAGCAAAGCCGACCAAAAACTCATCCTGGTCTAGTTCGATGTCGGACCCGTAACCATACTCGTGAGTCTTCCGCACAAAGGAGTAATACGCGCCGCCTCCTCGCATAACTATGGTCTTTCTGGCCTTTTTATAACCTTCGCTATCGAAGAGGTTTCGCGGTAACAAACGGAACACGCCTGCGTCTGATTGCGCAAGGAGAGTCGTATATGCCGTACGATCTGCGTCAGGGACGGAAAGGAACTCGTCTTCGAGAGTGCTCAACTCAGTACGTTTAGCTGCGATCTCATTAAGTAGTTCATCACGAGACTTGGTTTGAGCTGAAAGGTTGAACGCGGGGAGAAGGACAATAGCAAAAGCCAGCATCAGGTGACGTTTCATGCGCTGCTGCTCCTTCCGATTGTTTGGAAATCCGACTCTATCAGACGTGCAAGTTAAGGGGCAAACAACATCTTGTATCGGTGAACCAGGATTGGAGGCGCGCGGGCGTTCCTGCCTGATTGAACTTGAAAAATGAGGAGAGAAATCGGGGCTCGATTGAACCGATATGAGCCGTTCGAATCACTTGCCGCTTAAACGCGCTAACTGTTAGAACGCTCCCAAAACCTGGCCAGACCCCGGACTTTCCCGCAACACACGCTGCCAATGCTACCGTTGCTCCGTTCCCGGCCTGGCGGGGTTCACAAGGCTTGCGTTGTGCGGAGCCCGGGATCTGATAAGCCTATGATATTTCAGATTTCAATTTTAAGATTTCAGATTGAACGTCCTTCATTCTTAAATCTGAAGTCTTCAATCTTAAATACCTATACCTCAGTCTTACGATGTGCCAGCATTCGTAGTAACGCTGTAATCAAAATGTGAAACAGCACGTACGAAATGATCGCGACTACAACCGGCAACAGCAAAGTGTGCCCCTGATCCGTGCTAGGACTAGCTACGATTCCGCGAAACGGAGCATAGAACGGATTGCTGACTGCCACGATGAACTGGACGAACCCTGCACTGCTACGTGCTGCCAGTAGCGCCAGCAAGAATCTCATTCCCAGTACCGCATAGATTACGTAAAAGATGTAATCAACGACCTGGGAAATTCGAGCCACACCGCGTGAACGCTGAACCTCGCGTTCAGTATCAACGACCTCGTCAACTGCCCTTGCGCGAAAATCGCCAGCGACCTGATCAATCTTTTGCGATTCACCGGGAGTTGATTTAACTGCAGCCCGTTCGTTAATTTCAGACTGCACCTGGTTTTCAACTTGCGCTTTTACCGCTTCGTGTTGAGTCGCGCGCCGCGACTCTTCAATCGCTAACTTGTCGTCCTCCATTGTCTCCCCATTTCTAGCCAAGTGATAGTTGGGGGTACTTAGGGGATCAGGTCTGGCGGAGAGGGTGGGATTCGAACCCACGGAACGGTTTCCCGTTCACAGCATTTCCAGTGCTGCCAGTTCAACCACTCCTGCACCTCTCCTGAAAGCTATTTAAGATTTCAAATTGCAGATTCAGAATTAAAAAGTACCAGGGGCACCCAATCCGAAATATGCAATCTGAAATCTTAAATAATCATGCTCCCGCCGGCGACGCAACCTTCACCGCGTCGCGGCGTCAAAGCATAACGTATCCAATAGATCTAGTCACGTCATCACGCCATAACCATCTGGTAAAGTCGAAGATCGGCCCTGTTTTGTACCGGAAGTGGTAACTCGTCAAACATTTGATGCTCGAGTGAGACCGCCGCGTAGAATCGCGGAGCTCGTAGCACAGGAATCCAATAAATGAAAAAGGGAGAGGCAAAAATGACCTCTCCCTTTAGTTTTAGATCGTTTTCCTTTACGGCAACGCTTCAACGTTGAAGAAGAATTTGAAGCTACCTGTCTGCTGAATTCCCAGGAGGAAGCGAACATCGAGTGAAGCACCATTAGCAATCGGTGTCGCCAACGTTACTACTCCCGCGGACATGGATGAATTAAACCCACCACCATTTGGTTGTGATGGAGGCTGTTCCAGCGTAGTTCCCTGAACGGTGACATTGCTGGTGCCGCTTCCGCACGGCGGACGATCAACCGTTACCACAACTGCTGTGGATGTTCGCGGTCTTAAGTCAGCAATGCCTGACGGTGCGGGGAAGGTTGTCAGGTCAACTACTCTAAAGCGCAATCGAGTGACATTTCCTCCCGTGTTATTAACAATAGTGCGGCGGATATCCAACGTTCCAAAAGTTGAGTTGTTAGGTGGATCGGAAGTGAAATCTCGAACGCGATTCGGTGGGCTTGCCGCAGCTACACAAATATCAAGTAGATTCGCTGCAAAGCTTGCGTTTCGCTCAATTGGCGACGAAAGGTTCTCTGGTCCGGGAGCACCAAGACGTTGACCAGCGCCGGCCGAAGTTCCGTTAGTGTCGACGAAGACGAAGTCAGCCGCATTATTGTTCGTGTCTTTAATTAACCCGCCAGTTGGGCACGCTCCGAAAGTTGTTATGCTTCCGCCCTTACCACAGTTGTCTCGATAAAACGAATAATCGATCGAGAATGGGGTTAGAGCTGGGTAACCAGTGCCTTCCTTATAAAGCGTGTTTGCTTCTGAAGTTGAGCCGACCGCATCTAGTCGGTTCGCAAGGACAAAATTCGCTGCAACACTGGTGTTGAAAATCGCAATACCAGCATTATCGGGAATGTCAGTGGTGTAAGTTATGTCACCAGTGGCAGTCGTGCCGTTGCCTGCAGGGTACGAGGCAAGGGAGTAGCCAACTGAATTTACACAAAGATAGTGTCCGCGATTAGGTATGACTGTTCCGTTAGGAATCACACACCGGGCGACTCCGTTTGAAGCAGCAACTGCATACCCAGTTCCACCCCCGGCCACCGTATGATCTGCGCCGCTATTGTTGGCAATCTCTATGAATTCGTCGTTGGCACCGTTTGGTCCACGAACGCGAAACTCGCTAATAACCAACTGTCCGAAAACAGTGCTTTGGAACGCGCCTAAAAAGCAAAGGGTAATTGCCGTAAGCCCAACTGTTCGGATGATTCGACTGACCATCTTATTCTCCTTAAGTATAGAGCGTTGTGTGTTTGGGTTCTTATGGAAGTGAGCCGGGTTAGAACCTTACTGACTTGGCTTGGGGGAAAGTTCTCATGAAACGGCTTTGCAGCATCTCCAAGGTTTGACGAGCGCTTCGCCGAGGGCGAAACCTATCATGCGGGTATGATTGCGTCAATTGGAAAAATTTTGGGGTAAAAATCTGCTGAGGCTTGTAAGACAGGAATCTCACGTTGCTAGGTGGGCCCACCGCGGCTTTGAATTTATTGGACCAGGTGTTGACTTGAAATCAATGGCGGAGAGGGTGGGATTCGAACCCACGGTGGGCGTTAACCCACTCCGGTTTTCGAGACCGGTGCACTAATCCACTATGCGACCTCTCCGCAAGTTAGCTCGAGCCCGTGGAAGCGATGTCGAACTACTTAATTCTTCTGCTTTTAAAGAACTCTTGCATCAACGCCCGGCACTCATCTTCCAAAACGCCTTCGGCGATTTCGATGCGATGATTTAAGAAATCTGTGTCACAAATCCGGAAGCGCGATTCAACAGCTCCTGCTCGCTCGTCTCGAGCCCCATAGATCAGTCGCTTCACCCGTGCCTGAACCAGAGCCCCGGCGCACATTGCACAAGGCTCAATCGTTGAAAAAACATCAACTCCTGTTAGACGGTAGTTGCCGGCAATCCTGGAAGCGTCGCGCAAGGCGACTATTTCAGCGTGGGCTGTCGGATCGCAGTCTGTTCGTGTTCGGTTGCCCGAAACAGAGAGGAGCTTTCCGTCACTGACTATGCAAGTGCCAACAGGAACTTCACCGCGTGCTTGCGCCTCGCGAGCGGCATCGAGTGCTTGCCGCATCCAGTGTTCATCCTGCGCAATTTCGGCGGCATCTTCCACTCTTTTGTCCTTCAAATAGCCGAGGCGTCACTATAGAGTTTGGCTGGAAAGAGTGTCAAGGAGCGCTAATTAACCCGCGCTTTCCGTTGTTCGCGTGCTATTATCGCTTTCCGGAGTTCCGCGCTCCATTCTGGCTGCGCACTCCTCCTTTTCGGATTCCCAATGACCACCGAAGCATCGCAACGAGGCAGCGGATCACTAGTTGAGAGAGGCACAGGTCGGCTGAGGCCTACCCCTGCACCTGACTCAAGCCTATCAGACCAGTCACCCGCTAGTCTCATGAAGCGTCTCTCGCCGTCAGAATTCAATACGGCGATGATCCATTTCTATCGTGGTGAGGTGCAACGTTCCAATACCTGGCGTAATCGACTCGATACAACTACCAATTGGGCCGTAATTACTGCGGGCGCAACGTTGTCTTTCGTCTTCAGCTCTCCGAGCAACCCACACTTCGTTATTCCTATCAACTCGATCCTCGTGGCGATCTTTCTATTGATGGAAGCGCGCCGTTATCGCTACTACGAAATCTGGTCGAGTCGTGTGCGTATTTTAGAGACCGGCTACTTTTCGCGGCTGCTGGCACCAAACAGTAAGCCGCCAGACGAAGCCTGGGCCGAGCACCTCGCTGAGGATCTAACTACACCACACTTTACGATCACTGAATGGGAAGCAGTTGGTCGTCGCCTTCGTCGCAACTATCTTTGGATCTTTGCGTTGCTGGCGTTGAGCTGGAATCTCAAAGTTTACCTACATCCTTTACCAGCGCGTGATTTCAACGCGTTCATTGACCGCGCCACGGTCGGGATTGTTCCCGGGTGGATCGTCTTTGTTATCGGTGTAATTTTCAATGCGGCTATCGCTATTTTTGCAATCGGAACTTTACGCTTGCGAGAAGCTACCGGTGAGGTCTTGCCGCAACATGAGTTTTCTTTGCGCCCGTTGAAACGAATGACTAGTTGGACTGCCGCCACAACAAAACGAACCACAGTTCGCGCTAAACGAGCAAGACAGCGAGTTCGGCTTGGCAGTACTACTGCTGAACTGAAGAAAATGGATCTTTCGGAAACTCCAGATCGAGAGCGCCGACGCGACTCCTCTGAGACGCCTGACAAGGACCGGCGACGCGAGTACGGCGGATAGAATAAACGTCGTTTCGATTGCCAAAGGTCGAAAGAGTTTCAGCTTGCGCCTTCTATAGCATTGTCCGTAAAGCCTTAGAAAGTGGTACAGGCTCGAGGGCTCAACGAGTCTGAGTGGGATTATTCTGCGCTCTCGGTGTAATCTGTACGTCTATTCAACCAAACATCTAATAATCGAATAACAGAAATGATCTATCTCAACGGTCAGCGGTTAACTCTCCAACAAATCTCGGATGTTGCTCATGGCAAAGAACAAGTCGCACTCGGCGATGAGGCGCGCGTGCGGGTTGAAAAAGCGCAGCGGGTAGTTAAGCAGATAGTTGATGAGGGCCGCACGGTTTATGGAGTAAACACAGGTTTTGGCAAGCTGTCGGACGTTAGTATCGAAACTGCTGAACTTCGTGATTTGCAGCTAAACCTGGTACGCAGTCATTCCTGCGGTTTGGGAAATCCGCTGTCAGTTGCTGAGGCCAGGGCGATGCTCCTATTGCGCGCCAACGTTTTGGCTGCGGGTTATAGCGGAGCTCGCCCATTAGTAATTGAAACACTCCTGACAATGCTGGAGCGTGGAGTTACCCCAGTCGTGCCAGAAAAGGGATCAGTCGGTGCCAGTGGTGATCTAGCTCCACTTGCACACCTGGCGTCGACTGCCATCGGAGAAGGTGAAGCCTTTTATCAGGGGGTACGAATGGCGAGTGGGGCCGCACTTGCCAATGCACAGATCGAACCCCTGCGACTCGAAGTCAAAGAAGGGCTCGCACTGCTCAATGGAACCCAGGCGATGGGAGCTGTAGGTGGCCTGGCTTTGCACCGCGCTGATCGGTTAGCTCGTCTGGCTGATGTTGCAGGAGCAATGACACTTGAAGCATTAAGAGGAACTCCAGTAGCTTTCGACGAACGAATTCAATCAGCGAGACCACATCAGAGCCAAGCTGAAGTAGCG
>JBKPQV010000496.1:0-7633 GCA_046734235.1 Acidobacteriota bacterium | reverse complement strand
GAGCAGGACACATCTTCTGCCCCACCTGTCATGGTAGTTAGTGAGGCATTTGTTAGACGCTACTTCCCTCTCGAGGAGCCTCTAGGACAATGAATAATCTTCTATGGTAAAGATAAGACTGCTCGAGAGATTGTCGGAGTGGTGGCCGATATTCGCCGGAACGGACTTGATAGAGACTTCGAACCTGAAGTTTATGTTTCTTACCTGGAGCGTCCGGAGCGACGAATGAACGTCATTATGCGCGCGGATAGTGTGGATACGGCGCAACTGATTAAGTCCGCACGCGCAGAGCTCAAAGCATTCGATCCTAATCAGGTAGTTTGTCGCACTCAAACACTTGAACAGCTTTTGAGGACTTCGGTTGCACCTCGTAGATTCAACATGATGCTGCTTGCTGTTTTCGGAGGCGTTGCTCTTGTGCTTGCTGGCGTCGGTCTCTACGGGGTGATGAGTTACGCCGTGAGTTGGCGGACACACGAGATTGGAATTCGGATGGCGTTGGGTGCGCGGCGAACGAATGTCTTGTCTTTGGTAGTGCGACAAGGGATGACAATGGCATTAATTGGCTTGGGTATTGGACTGGTCGGTGCCTTATTACTTTCAAGGCTGCTGCGAGGCTTGCTCTATGGTGTATCGCCAACGGATCCGCTCACGTTTGTCGGTGTGTCGTTTGTTCTAATGATGGTTTCGGTGGTGGCTTGTTTAATTCCGGCGCGGCGGGCCACGCGAGTTGATCCTATCGTGGCGCTAAGATCGGAGTAGCCACCTGCTTTTAGCAGAGGTAGAGTCTCAGTTTCGCGCTATGGTACCGCTTCCGAGAGACGTTAGATACCACCTGCTTCAGCAGCGTGGAGTCTCAATTTTTCGCTATGGTACCGCTTCCGAGAGACCGTTAGATACCACCTGCTTCAGCAGCGTGGAGTCTCAGTTTCGCGCTATTGGTACCGCTTCCGAGAGACCGTTAGATACGACCTGCTGAAGCAGGTGGTATCTCCTCATCAAGTTCAGTGTCCGACTCTAGAGCGAAATTGAAACTCCACACTGCTAAAGCAGGTGGTATCTGCTTTTTATCCAAAGCCGGCCTAACGCCGTTATTCATGAGCTCCTGCGGACAGCAACAGCTGAACGACATCGCTGTGACCACCACGGCGTGCCATCATGAGCGCCGTCCGCCATTCGCCGCCTGGGTCACCAGACCAAGCTCGCGTATTAACGTTGGCCCCGCGAGACAGTAAGAACTTCACGACACCCAACCTTCCCGAGCCGCTTGATTTGATGAGCGCGTTCTCATCTCCTTCAACCACTTGATCAATCATTGCTCCATGATTGAGAAGCAGTTCCACAATATCTTCATGTCCAGCATCTGCTGCCATGATTAAAGGATTGCCATCGCCCGGAGATGCCACATTTGGATCGGCGCCATTCTTCAATAACAGTTCAACCGCGGCTTTATTTCCTCCTTTAGCGGCGACTATTAACGCTGTGCCATCTCCTTCCACGGAGCCGTTAACGTCAGCACCAGCTTGTAAAAGATCCTCCACTTCCTTGAGCTCACCACTTTCAACCGCTTCAAGCAATCCTTTTGTAAGGGCTCTCACTTTTGGGGCAGGTTTTTGCTTGCTTGCCTGTGTTGTTTGTGCGTAAGTCCGGACGACTTTGAAACCTGGAGCACCAACCGATAAAACGACGGCGCAGAACAAAACAGCTGCCACGCTCCAGCGTAAGCCAACACGACCACGCGCCTGTTCGGAATCAAGGATTGATCTAACACGTCGAGATAAGTCGCTGCGGTTAGCCATCGAAAGTGCTGGCGGCGCGAGGGCATTCGACAATCTTCTGGCGAGACTAACTAACTGCTCTGCGTAATCAGCTCGTTCCGTCTGCGAAACCACAGCATCATCGCTCGCTCGTTCGGCTTCCAAACAAAGTTGGCGCCAGGCAACCCAGACCAACGGTTGAAACCAATAGAGCGCACAAACCGCGCGGGCCATTACCTGGATGGGCCAGTCGCGTCGCTTGATATGTTCCAACTCGTGCAAGAAGACTCGGTGCAGTTCCAGTTCTGACCATGTCCATGCATCAGCTGGAAGCAGTATCACTGGACGCAGAGCGCCGTACGTTAATGGGACTTCAACATCGTCGTGCAACAGCACGTCAACACGCTGTTGTATACCTTCTTCGACGGCCAGTTTCTGCAATAGCTCATCAACTTCCAGAGAAGGGATACCCGCGCGACGGACCCTGTGAAGTTGAAAAAGCGAAACTGCAAGTTTGAAAAGTACCAGTGCAGCCCCCAGCCCCCATATAAGCCACACCGCAGAACTCAGAGATAACGACCATGCGCCGATAGGGCCTGCGCTGCCCGTCGTGGTACCAGTCTGCAAGTTAGCTGCTATTACTGTTTCTGTCGGGGCCGGAGTAAGTTCAGTGGCGACTAGCTGTAGGTTAGGATCTTCAAGTTCGAAGTGGAACTGTGGCGCTAACACTGTTGCAATTGGAAGCAGCAGAATACAAGCGAATGAGCAGGTCAGCACCAGGTGTCGAACGGAGGCGCGAGCGGAACGATTTGCCCAGACAATGAGCAGACCAAGAGCAACGATTCCGGTGGTTTTGATCAGAATCATTAATTCGGTCGAACCAAAGATGAAATCAAGATTGCCTCTAAGAATGCTCGTCATGATCGTTTCCTCTCTTTACGAATACGTTGAATCTCAGCTTGAAGAGAATCTAGCTCTTCGTCGCTCCACTCCTCTTGTCTGAGGAGGGCCGCGGCCATTTCTCCAAGTGATCCGCCGAAGAAGGTGCTGAGATGTTGTTTCAGAGCTTTGCGGCTGGCGCTTGCCGGTGATGTGGTAGCCGAATAAACATACCGTAATCCATCTTCACGGTGCTTCAGATGGCCCTTCGCTTCGAGCCTGGTAAGCATCGCTCTGATGGCCGACGAACTGGGCGGATCGGTTAGTCGGGTTCGTATTTCTTCGGCCGCAGCACGATTACCGAGCGCGAAGATAACCTGCATGATTTCACGCTCACGCCGCGTCAATTTTTCGGATGTCGGATTCATTTTGTCGGAGCCGCTTTCCTTCTCAGTTGATGTTACAGGCGTAACATACTGCTACATTTGTAGCATGTCAAGAAGTTTTTTAGAGGGGTATCTAAGCTGTTGAAAGCTAGAAGCTCTGCGTCTCTGTGTTCTCTGCGTCTCTGCGTTGAATTGAACCTCAAATATCTAAAACCTTCTTTAACGCAGAGACACAGAGGACGCAGAGACGCAGAGAAAGGATCTCCATAGATAATTCTTATTCCTCGGGAGCCTGGGGACGCCAATGATATTCGACATCCGGCGCCGACTCGGGAGGCGGGCTCATACCATACTTGACTGCCACAAAGCCCTGACGTTCATAGAAGACCCGAGCCAGCTGATTAGCTTGATGAGTGTGTAATTCTAATCCTGTAGGTGAGATTGTTTTGGCGAGTTGTAGCAAACGTGTTCCCCAACCTTTGCGCCATTGATCTGGGTCTACATACAGCCGCTCAAGGTATGACCCATCAAGGGCGAGAAAGGCCGCTATCTGGTCGTCCACTGTTCCTACCCAGATCGCACATTTGGGTTGGATCACTGTACAAAAAACTTCTTTAGCTTTTTCCAAACTAAAAGTTTGCCAGGTAGGCAGATATGTGTAAGTAGCTTGACCAGCACGATGCCAAATAGCAGCTACTGCGTCGGCATCTGCTTCACGGAACTTCCGAATATTTGAACAGCTTTCGTCAGTTTCCATTTCAAATCAGTCTAATCATATGATGCAAAGCTCTGCGTCTCTGTGTTCTCTGCGTCTCTGCGTTGAATTGATCTTCAATATCCAAAGCCCTTTATTTGACGCAGAGACGCAGAGAACGCAGAGACACAGAGATAAAGCTTAGAACTCACGACTGCGCGTCTTCTGCCAAAATCTCTCGGCAAATTGTTATACACTCGTCGCAAATTCGCGCAGTCGACAGACCCACAATTCCCTCTACCTCATTCGGCTTCTTGCCACAAAAGGAACACCTGGCTTCCGCCGTGTTGTCAATTATCATCGTTATACTTCCACTTGGCTCCCCAGTATTTAGGGCAGCTGTGCAGTCATCGACACATTCGTTGCAAACAAAGACTGCCGGACCTGCAATGAGCTTTACGACCTCAGCCTGCTTCTTTTTACAGAACGAACATTCGAGGTAGCTTACTTCTTTGATATTTGGATCATCGCATTCAGGCGCCTCAATGATCTTGATTACTATCTCATCGCCAACAGCCAGATTCTGATTAAACCACTCAATATGTTCCTTCATCTCACGGCCGCGATTCGCTAATCCACCAACACTCAAATCCAGGCTTTCGGAGTAATTAAGTTGTTGTGTCTCCGCATTTCGCTCAGAAGAATTTTTCCGCCTGGTAAAGCAAAGAATGGCAGTGAGCACACCATCATCTTCAATTCCGGCGGTGCATACTTTTTTGCCGTTTATTGTTACTTCAAAACACTTCATCGGCATTCCCTGGGGTTGAGGCCTTTCTGCAGAAGTTCATATACCAATTCACTTCCCAGGTATTTCCTTCGTCAGTAGAGAACGATTGTTGCCAGGTAGGATTTTCGGGATTCGTCTTATCCCAGCGAAATTCTACAAGTACAGGAATTCCGTCCTGCAGGTCGTGTCCACGAAACAGTCCGACAGCCCCGGAGAAAGAACCTTCGACCGGAGGAAATAGAGTTGCGCCATTTGTATCCATCCAGTAAATGCGCCAAAGACTGCAACTCTTGTCGAACAGGCGAAGCGAAGCGCCTTCATAAAAATCGCCTGACACAATTCTGGTGTGATCTATGTTTCCCAGCCCGCCAAGGATGAGTTGGTTTGCGGCCAGCGTTTCAAACTCGTGCCAGGTCTGACAACCAACCAAACGCTCTGCAAGCTTTCTGTGATGGATGAGCCAACGCCCTCGAAGGAAGTCAAAATCTTTCGCACCCGGTGGCCGCGAGTTCAGGACCTCTTGTGGTACATCAAACAAACTCATCACTGAGTAACCATCTATTGGGAACTAACCGTGGGAAGTTTTTTGAGGCCGTCCTTCAGCGCTTTTCGGAGTCGATCAACTGCAGTTGTGGGATCGCCTGCGAAAGTAGGGTCTGTATAAACCAATACGTCACCGGTACGTGCGTCCACTATTCCAATCCGCAATGTTAGATAAGCAGGTGCGCCGCCAACGAGCAAGGTAAAGGCAGTCTTTCCACCAGTAAGTTTTTTGCCTTCACCGCGGATAAAAACAATTGCGTCGGTACTTTTCTCGAGATTCAGGTTCAAGACCTCGTCACCCATAGAAAAGCGGCCGGTCTTAACGTCGCTCCGCTTCTTCATGATCTTGGGTAACAAATCATCAAACTTGGACTGAAAATCAGCGACATTGTAGTTCGGTTGAGATTCCTGACCCGCAGCAGGCGGAGTTTGGGTTGTTACATTCTTCTCTTTCGACAAGACTTCGGTGACCATCTTCTCTACACGGCCGCTCAATTCGTCAGACTCCGCCGCCATACCTTCCGGTCCCTTCATGCTATCGCGGACAATGTTTACCTTGGCGGGGAGAACGACAACAGTCCGAATCGTCGTCTCCTTTGACTTGATTTTCGGATGAATAAATTGTGCGTGTGCTTGCGAGCTAAGCGCTGCGAGTGGCAGCATCACCAGCGTTAATACAAGACTCCGAATCTTTCCGGAACGAGCCACACTCATTCAGTTTCTCCTTAACGTTTCAATGCGGCGTTGAATGCGTTCGCGATCGAAGGCCGACGGCGAAAGCTCAATGTACTTCTGATATTCATTGGCGGCGTCATTGGTTCGGCTGAGTTTCTCGTAAAGCATTCCCAGACCGCGGTGGGCAACTGGTACCGGCTTTTCTGCGTTTAGTGCGCGCTGATATAACTCTTCGGCCTTCTGTTGATGCCGTTCCCAATTGGATCTGCCGTCTGCTGTTGCAAGCAGCTCACGCTCCTCTTCTTCCAAGGTGCGTTTCAGGCGTTTCTTTGCATATTCCTTCATGGCACTGTTCGTCAGTTCTTTTTCGGTTAACTGCGGCGCGCGAGGACCGAGCGTGCGATACGCTTCAGCTAGCCAAAACAGGTTTTCAGAATCGGCATGAAAATCGACCAGCCGTTCCGCCAGGAAAACGGCTGAACGAAAGCGAGTTGCGTTGATCGCCAACTGCAGATCGTGCCGCATCAACGATTCCATCTCCTTGAAGTAGGCTGCCCGCTCCCGATTCAATTCCATCTGTTGGGTAACCCTATCGGCACGCGCACCCAGATACGAACTCAGGTACTTTATTCGCTCGTCGAGTGAAGGATGGTCGTTATAGAAGAGCCGGATGTTTTCTCCTTCGATATCTTTGTCGAGCAACTTCATTACGTTGACCATCTCTTCCGGCGAGTACTCCGCGCTGATCATCATGTCAACGCCTTTGAGATCGGCTTCGCGCTCCAAATCACGTCCGTAACCATACATTGTCGCAGCCACAATAAAAGGGGCGACCGTCGTAACGACCATGATCACTGCTCCCACGATTCCACCTGGAGCGTATGCACCGACAGCAGCCATGATGTTCATGGTCAGATACTTCTTGCGGTTACTGCGATTGTGCATATAGGTGTGTCGCCGCATGACATGTGTCAACTCATGGGCGATGATCGCAGCCAGCTGTGATTCGTTATCGACGAGAGAGATCAATCCAGTGGTGATGTAAATAGAACCGTTCGGCATCGCAAAAGCGTTCGCTTGCGGGTCGCGAACCACGCGAAATTTCCACGTCACCCGCTCAAGTTCCAGCCCTTTGGGTATGAGAGCTTGACCAATGCGCCGCACATAAGCATCTGCCTTCTCATCGTGAAGCACCAGCCCATCACGCTCGAGCTTGGCGTCGAGCAAATCTGACTGTTCCAGTACCTCGAGATCGACGTCACCGAATTTGAACTCTTCTCTGAGGGGCGGAGGGGTGGCTTCGACGGGGGCAGTTTTCTTTTGCCCAAGCGTGACCGGTATAACGGAACTGTAGCCAATGCACAAACAGAGCGCCGTTATGAGTAACTTTCTGGCTGGATGGAGGAACATGACTTTACAACGAAGGGAGAGCTGATTTTGTGACTTTCGTCGAAATTGAGGCGATAGTCAAGAGGGATTGCCCACGAGAAGCATGATTGGGAGAGAAGCGAGTGTGGATGTCTCACACTTGGAAAGAACAAGTAGGGAAGGGTAGCTTGCCCCCGCTCCGCCTCACCGAAAAACGAACACTAGAACTCAATGAATGTGTAGGGTGAGGCCAGCGGGGGCAAGCCACCCTTCCCTACTTGTTCTTTCCAAGTGAGACGCGCTTAAGACTAAGTCACAGAGAACACGAGACAGCACAGAGTGTCAGACTTTTTTTCTAGCAATGAACTGAACTACCGAACCCATGCCCGAATGAGCTCCACCTTCAGCAATGTTCCTTTCAACTTCGCGCAAAATAATTGGCTCCAGGTTCGGAAATTCTCGACGAAGCTTATCGACCGTCATAAGCATGTCTACATCCTTTGGTCCACCTGTTTCTCGGGACAGTTGATTCTCGGAGTATGCC
>JBKPQV010000495.1:0-7447 GCA_046734235.1 Acidobacteriota bacterium | reverse complement strand
ATATTATCTTTCGTAGCTGAGCGGGTAACTTGTTCTGCGGCTGAAGAGTCTCCCATACACTCAAACGCTATTTTCCATTCGTTGAATGCATCAGATTCCATCCCGGAGCAGAGGAGCGCGTCGGCAAGTGAATCGTGTACCAAAGGATTTCTCGGATCTAATTCTATTGCTCGTCTATAGGCACTCACTGCTTCCGGGTATTGACGAGCGAACAAATAACTCAACCCTAAGTTACTCACCAATCGTGGCGAGAATGGATCGAGTTCGAGCGACAGTTTTGCCTCCGAAATTGCTTCATTGAAACGAGAACGTGTGAGAAGGAAGAATGAATAAATAAGATGCGCTTCCTGAAACCTCGAATTCAATGCAAGCGCTTGCGCCATCTCTTTCTCGGCGGCAATGAAGTCGCGAAGGTAGACCATGTTGATACCTCCGGCGTTTACGTGTACTTCCGATAACGTGTCATCCAGCGCCATTGCGCGGGCGTTGGCGGCAACTGCTTTTGGCCAACCTATGTCCGGTGGCACGATGCCATACGCAGCTCCATATCCGTAGTAACTGCTGAGTCCGCAATAGCTCAACGCATAAGTCGGATCGACGACCAGGGCTCGCTCAAAGTATTCCCTTCCTTTGACAAACTCCTCAGGTGTTGTTTTCCACCAGTAGTAGCGCCCCTTCAGGTAAAGTTCATAAGCTTCAACACTCTCGGTATATCGTTTTAAGAGTGCAGCTCTCTCCTTACCAATCAACGTCACCTTAAGCGCATCGACAACGGATAATGCAATCTCGTCCTGAACATCGAAAATATCTTTCATCTCACGGTCATACCGTTCGGACCACAGCTGATAACCGTCGCTCGCGTTTATGAGTTGGACGGAAATACGTAACCGATCTCCAGACTTTCTGACACTTCCTTCGAGGACCGAGCTAACGTTGAGTACCCGTCCGATTGTGCTGGCAGTCTCAGCTTTGCCCTTGAATGAGAAAGCCGAAGTGCGAGCAGCAACTCTCAACTCCTCAACCCTCATCAACGCATTCGATAATTCCTCAGACAAACCGTCGCAAAAGTAATCATTCTCAGGATCGGTGCTCATATTCACAAAGGGCATGACCGCAATTGAGGTCGAAGCGGCTTTCGGGCCTTTTGTGCGCGATGGTTCCAACTCAAGTCCGAGTTCTAACGACTTCTTCAATTCCTTCAAGTCGGTGAGCACTTCGTTTGCGCTTTGATATCGGAGCTCACGGTCTTTTTGAAGTGCCTTCAAAACGACTCTCTCCAATGCGTCAGGAACGGTAAGACCTAGTTGTGAGAACGATGAGGGATGGCGATCGATCACAGCAGACAAAACATCCATAGAGGTGTCGCCCATGAATGGGCGGCGTTCGGCGATCATCTCGTAGAGAATTACACCAAGGCTCCAGATGTCTGAACGAGCATCGATAAGAACTCCTCGCGCCTGTTCGGGCGACATGTAGGATGCAGTCCCTACAATCGAACCTGGCGCAGTTTGTAGCAGGGTGTCCTGATCAACTCGGTCATCTGGCTGGACGTATTTAGCAACACCAAAGTCGAGCACCTTTATCAGACCATCGGGTCGCACCATGATGTTCGCGGGTTTGATATCACGGTGAACGATTGCAGCGGAGTGTGCCGCTGCGAGTGCACTCGCTACTTGAATGGCGATATCGACGGCAACTTCATAAGGTATTTTTCCTCGTTGAATTCTCTCTTGAAGTGTCTGGCCTTCGACGAACTCGGTAACGATAAAGTTTTGATTTTCAAACTCACCTATTTCGTAGATTGTAAGAATGTTCGGGTGATTGAGTGCTGATGCGGCGAGCGCTTCTTGCCTGAAGCGACGGATCCTTTCGTCTGCAGTAGCGTCGTAGAAGGCGAGTAATTTCACTGCTACCGGACGATTTAGTCGAGAGTCGTGAGCCAGGTAAACGTGACCCATTCCTCCGGCTCCGAGTGACCTTATGATTCTGTACGGGCCAATCGACTTGTCTTTCAGAGAGGTCGATTCCGACTTGGAAATCAGACGCGTCGCTTCTTCGACAGCACGAGGTACGAAGCTATCCGGAGAATCGTTGGCTAACAGTGATTCAACTTCTTTTCGGAGTTCGTCGTCTCCTGCACAGGCCTCGGCTAAAAACTGCGCTCGGTCACCTGGCCCGCGTTCAAGAGCCGCAGCAAAGATGCGATCAATTTCCTGCCAGCGTTGCGGAGTGGTCATCTTCAGACTCTGCTCATTTCTCTGCGCAAGAACGCCTTCGCGCGGCGCCAATCTCGAGTGACGGTTTCTGCTGAAACATTAAGAACTTCGGCTATCTCACCGACGCTGAGTCCGCCAAAATAGCGCAACTCCACAACTCGACCCTTACGCGGATCCAAACTAGACAATTGTGCCAGTGCGTCGTCGAGGCCACCAACTCGCTCGCTCGGTCGTCGCTAGCCACGGAAGCCTCTTCGAGTGAAATCGGTTTTCCTCCTCCTCGCTGCGGGCCAAGCCGTTTCCGCGCGTGATCAATCAGAATGCGGCGCATTATCTGGGCAGAGATTGCAAAAAAGTGAGCGCGATTGCGCCAGTTGACTCTCTGTTCGACCAGCCTCAAATACGCCTCGTTGACCAGCGCAGTTGTCTGGAGCGTGTGGTCTTTACGTTCGTGGCTCTGGTAACGATGAGCCAGACGGTGCAGTTCGCCCTGCACTAACGGCAAAAGCTTTGCTAAAGCGGCGGCATCTCCGTCGCTCCAGGCGGCAAGCAGTGCAGTTACTTCCGTCACCTCGGGAGATGGGAGATTAGACATAGAGAACCGGTGATACGAGTTCGCCTTCTATCTGGGCGTTGGCGATGAACTTTAGAAAGAGAACTCCATTGTATCCGGCAAACCTCAATTCTGAAATTGTTTGCGGGCCTCGTGACGGATCTTCGGCGTAAGTTTCGCGTTAATAGGTAAGTCAACAACTATTGAGAAAGGAGTTTTACAATGATCTTCCGACGAATTGTAATTTTGGCAACATTGTTTCTGCCGGTTGCCTTGGCCCAGGGGCAGTGTCCAGTTTCCGTATTAACTACCAACCTTCAATTGCCCGGCAAAGCTATTTTTTCGACGAAAGGTAAACTCATCGTCGCCGAGCAAGGAAGCGGTCCCAACACCGGCCGTATCTCAATAATCGATCCTGAATCCGGTTCGCGACGAACCTTGCTTGATGGAATTCCTTCTGGGTTCGCGCCCCCGAATAACGATCTATCAGGGCCTTCAGGACTCGAAATGCGAGGTCGAACACTCTACGTTGCGATCGGAGGAGGGGACGAAGTACTCGCCGGCCCGCTTCCGAATTCGTTCGTTCCTAATCCGAGCCCTTCGTCCCTCATTTTCAGCTCAGTACTGGCTGTCCACTTTAGTGCAACCACTGAGAAGAATACGAGCGGATTCTCGTTAAGTCTTGGAGATCAAGCGTCTTTGAAAAACGGCGACACCGTCTCACTTGATAACGGCGAGGAAGATAAACTGTCGATTGAACTCATTGCTGACTTTCCTGACTATGTGCCCGAATCCAGACCGGGCCTTCCTAACGGAGTGCGCCAATCAAATCCATTCGGTTTGGCTTTGAACGGAGATCATCTTTACGTTGCGGATGCCAGTGCGAACATCGTGCGGGATGTGGATCTGGAAACACGAACCTTTAGCACGCTGACGGCATTCGGACCGATTGCGAACAATCGCGGATTTGGTCCACCGGTGGTTGAGCCGGTGCCCGACAGTGTTCATTTATTTGGGGATCAACTACTGGTCAGTCTGCTTTCAGGCTTTCCCTTCCCGATAGGCAACGCGCAAGTTAGAACGGTGGATATCGAAACCGGGGCAAACAATTCCTTTATCAACGGGCTAACATCGGCAATAAATGTGCTGCCGGCAAATGGTGGGGGATTTCTTACACTCGAGTTCAGCACGGATATGTTGAATCCCGCTGCAACCGGTAGGTTAAGCTTCTATTCTTCGAACTCGGTGAATCCCGTCGTAATTGCTAATTGCCTCATAACTCCTACAAGCATCGCCCAGGATAAAAAGAGCGATGATCTTTACGTAACTGAAATCTTCACGGGACGCGTTGTAAAGATTGCTTATTAGATCCGTTAACAAGTCAAGAGAGGCGTCCCTGTTCACTTCTCACAGGTATTTCCATCGACCTTGCCGTACGGCTCACCCGTTGACAGATTCCGAGGTGATTCGTATATTCCGAAGTGCATGACATCGCTCTGTAATACTTGCTATTTCGGATTTATGTACCGCTTCTCTTTTGTAGAGGAGCGGGCATGGCAGGGCGCGCAAAGAATCTAATTCAACCAGCGAATAGCGCTCTTTAAACACCCAGCCAGCCGCAACCTAGACACGACGAGTTGCGGCTGGTTTTCCTTTTGCTAACAAAATCTTTGGAGTACCTGAGATGGATCTTGACAACTGGCGAACTGAGATCAACGAGCTCGACAAAAAGCTTTTGGAACTCCTGAACCGCCGAGCATCGGTTGCTTTGAAAGTTGGTGAATCCAAAAAGGCGTCGGGTCTTGATGTCTGCGATCACACCAGGGAACGTGCAGTGATCGAGCGTATGTGTTCCATCAATCCGGGCCCACTTGACGAGCGGGCAATCGTAGAACTCTTTCGCGCAGTCATCCATGAGTCGCGACGAATTCAAACTCTTGCCGCCCGCGCCAGCGAGACTTCCGGATCAACGAACTTTCAGCTAAAGGACGCCAAAGCGCGTGTCGCTTTTCAAGGTGAACCGGGCGCCTTCAGCGAAGAAGCAGCAGTCACGCTGTTAGGCGACGACGTTACGCTTGTCCCCAGACCAACATTTGACGCTTTGTTCAGTAGTATCGAAGAAGGCGTTGCCGATCTAATTTTGGCCCCTATCGAAAATAGTCTCGCAGGTTTTGTTCATGCCAGTTACGACCACTTACTCGACAGTAAGCTGCAAATATCAGCCGAAGTTATTATTCACATCAGTCATTGTTTGATTGGTTGTCCCGGATCAACGTTTGAGCAGATTACCGCTGTGGAGTCTCATCCAGTTGCTCTCGAGCAATGTCGCAGGTTCTTTGCAACTAATCCACAAATCCGTCGCATTGCTACTGAGGATACAGCCGGCAGCGTGGCTCGAGTGTTGTCGCAAGGCGATCTTACTCATGCTGCTATAGCGGGTCGCCGTGCGGCAGAAAAGTATGGCGGCGAAATCCTGCGTGAACATCTTGAAGACAGTAGCGAAAACTATACCCGGTTCCTGCTGCTAACACCGGCGTCAGCCGACAGTGCCGGAGGCGACAAGTTATCCATGGTGATCGAATTACCACACCAGGCGGGTGCGCTTCACAACTCCCTTGAACCATTTGCGCGACGCAACATTGATTTGTTGAAGATTGAGGGTCGTCCAGTCAAAGGACGGCCATGGGAGTATTGTTTCTATTTGGACTTGCGTGGATCGTCAGACGACCCAGAGGTAATTGCGGCGCTGGCTGAGTTACGAGAGCGACGTGTAGAAGTGCGGATTCTTGGGTCGTACTCATCCGCCAGCGTGCCGGCAATCAAGGCAAGCGAACCAGCAGTCGAAGAGCTTTTGTAAGAAGACATAAAGGATCTCACAATCATGATTCTAATACTGACACCGAACATTGAAGCAGAGAGCACCTCGTACAAACAGCTACTGAACCATCTCGAGCGTTTGCCCAACGTTCAGTTCCGCGTGCATCGAGAGCAAGGTGCTGAGCAGTCTCTGACGGAGATTTACCTAATTGGAAATACATTATCGATCTCGGTAGATGATATGAAGTCGCTACCTGGGGTCGAACGCGTGGTTCGAGTCTCTGAGGAATACCGAGTGCTGGGTAGACACAAAGACGATCACCGGCCCGCACATTTCAACTACCAGGGCATTCGTTTCGGGCAAGACACTTTGAATATCTTCGCCGGACTTTGCGCCGTCGATACTCGTGAGTCAGTCGAAGAAATGATGCGTGTGCTCCAGGCCAATGGTCAGACTTGTACACGTATGGGTGCCTACAAGCCACGCACCAGTCCTTACTCTTTTCAGGGACACGGCCAGGATTGTCTCGAATATGTTTTCGAGCTGGCTGGTAAATATGGCATTCGAGTAATTGCGATGGAGATCACTCATGAATCACACATGGATGAAATTCACGAAGCGTTGCGGCGCACAGGTGAGCCAACCGGAGTAATGCTCCAAATTGGCACGCGCAACACGCAAAACTTTGAGTTGTTGAAGCTGGTTGGACGGCAACAAGACTTCCCCGTGTTACTGAAGCGCGGCTTTGGAATCACTTTGAGCGAGTCGCTGCACGCTGCTGAGTACCTTGCGAGCGAAGGTAATCACAAGGTCGTTTTTGGGCTGCGAGGGATAAAGACAAACATGAGTGACCCTCACAGAAACTTCGTTGACTTCGCACATGTGTCAGTGGTCAAGCGGCTAACTCGCATGTCTGTATGCGTCGATCCATCACATGCGGTAGGTTCACGGCACAGCGGTCCGGAAGGCATACTCGATCTGATGCACGCAACAGCTCAAGGCGTAGTTGCAGGTGCGAATATGGTTCTGGTGGATTTCCATCCAGAGCCTTCAAAGGCACTTGTCGATGGCCCACAAGCACTCAAGCTTGGTGAGCTGCCCTGGTTCCTCGAAGATGTACAAATAGCGCGTGAGGCATTTGAAAAACGTATGGCCCTGGCCGAGCGCCATCAGGACGTAAGTGACGTGGTGCCGGCGTAAGACCTTGGGTTGCGGGGCCCCGAGGTGACTGGCCCACGAGACTTACAGGTTCGTTCTTCATGAGGGTAAATTAATCTATTTTCTTACCGCGGAGCGGCCTAAGCATATAGCCCAGGGTGAAGCGAAGCGGAACCCTGGTTAGCGATCGGAAAATGAAAGCGTCCTGAAAGGACGCGAGCCGACTTGAAAGTCTTGGCAATCACAGCACCACGAGTCTAGTCGATCTAATTTGAGTTTCAGTCGCAGTAGATCCGCTCTCTCTCGTCCTTTCAGGACGAATTCATCTATCTAGCCGCCAACCCAGGGGTACGCTTCGCTTCACCCTGGGCTATATGCTTAGGCCGCTCCGCGGTATTGGGTGTTACGCAGATTTCTAATTTGAGCCTGGTAGTTGCGAGAGAGTCTCTGATGAATGATTCGTAACATGATCGATCTTCCTCCTCCTACTCGGTTCGATAGGCTCAATCTGATCGTTCAGGGCCGTATCTTTGTGCGTGTGCTGTGCCACAGATCAGCACCTCCCAGTCCTCCCGTGCGAGTCGAGAAGAAGTAAAGGTCAGTGCCATCCCACGAAATCGCCATCGCCCCATCCAAGGCTGTCGAATTTGTCACACAGGTGGGAGTACCAGTTGCGGGATTGATCGGATCGATGTTCACAGG
>JBKPQV010000494.1:0-7240 GCA_046734235.1 Acidobacteriota bacterium | reverse complement strand
AACGGCGATGGGAAAATTGATCTGGTCGTAGCGAATTTAATTGCGACCGTGTCAGTGCTGCTTAACACCACCACCCCGGGTGCCACCACTTCCAGCTTTGCAGTCAAACATGACTTCGTGACTGGCGACGGCCCGCGATCTGTTGCAGTTGGAGATCTCAACGGGGATGGGAAGCTGGATTTAGCCATCGCGAGTTTTAACTCCAACACCGTGGCCGTGTTGCTCAACACTACGGACCCGGGGGCGGCTACCCCGAGCTTTTCCGCCATCCATGACTTCCCAACGGGAATCAGACCGGTAGGCGTCACGTTGGGTGATCTGAACGGGGATGGCAAGCTCGACCTAGCGGTCCTAAACGTGAATTCCAACAACATATCTGTTCTGCTCAATACCACAGCGCCTGGTGCAGGTGCGCCAAGCTTTGCAGCCAAAGAGGACTTCGACACGGGTGGCATCCCGCGATCGATCACAGTCGGTGATCTAAACGGAGATGGGAAGCCCGAATTAGCCGTCGTGAAATCTATCTCCAACACGGTCGCAGTGCTGCTCAATACCACCGCCCCTGGGGCCGCCGCCAGCTTTGCGTCGAAACAGGATTTCGATACGGGCGCGAACCCGTTATCAATCATGAATGGCGATCTGAACGGGGACGGTAAACTCGATCTGGCGAGCGCGAACTTTGATTCCGACACTGTTTCAGTCTTACTCAACACGCCGACGATTGTGACGGCAACTGATTTGACTGTGCAGCAAGGTTCGGCAATCAGAACTGCACAACTCGCCAATGTGACTGGCTTCGGTGGAAATGGCAGCGTGCGTGTCACAGTCACTTCCACTAATCCAACAAATGGCGTGACCATCTCAAACATCAGCAACACAAACGGCAATGTTACTGCTGACGTCGTGGCAAGCTGTGGGGCCTCGAATGCCACCTTTACTTTACAAGCGAACGACGGGAGTTTGACGGTTTCGGCTATTATCAATATTGCGGTGACAGCCAACACCGCGCCGACCCTGACTTACCAAAATCAGGCAGTCGCTTTAAATGGATCACTCACTATCAATCCGGCAACCGGGCCTGTAGACAATGGAGGGTTCTCCATCGTCAAGCAATCGAGCGGGACATACACAGGCGACATACAAGTAGATGAAACAACTGGAGTCATCTCCATCAACAATGCTACTCCTGCAGGCACGCATACGATCACAATCCGCGCGACAGACAACTGCGGAGCCACTACCGACACTGGCTTCACGCTCACTGTGGGCAAAGCCAACCAAACGATCACGTTTGGTGCATTAGCTAATAAGAACGTCGGCGATCCGGATTTCTCAGTCAACGCAACGGCAACTTCAGGCTTACCGGTCAGCTTTGCCGCCAGCGGTCAATGCACTGTGAACAGCAACACAGTGCACATCACCGGCGCCGGATCTTGTACGATTACCGCTTCGCAAGCAGGTGATAGCAACTTCAACCCGGCTCCCGAGGTGCAGCGAAGCTTCACGATTGAAAGCAGTACAAATAGCTCCCTGATCACGTTAAGCCAGGCGAATTACAACGTTAACGAAAGCACGGGATTCGTAACTGTTATCGTCAATCGTACGGGCGACCTTTCAAATCCCGTCAGCGTCGACTACGCCACGGACGACACTGGCTCGTCTAACATCTGCAGCGCGCTAAATAGTGGGCTGGCATCGTCACGTTGCGATTTTGGTTTGACGTTGGGTACTTTGCTCTTCGCACCCAATGACGCTCAAAAGACTTTCATCATTCCGATTACTCAGGACTCTTATACAGAAGGCCCTGAGATGTTTACGGTGACTCTGTCCAACCTCAATGGCAACGGCACAAATTTCGGAACGCCTTCGAGTGCTACGGTGACCATTGCCGATGGAATGACTCAGTTGCCGCCCAACACCAGCGACGACACCGAGGCCTTCGTGCGTCAGCAGTATCATGATTTTCTGAATCGCGAAGCTGACCCCGCCGGCCTCGCGTTCTGGACTGGCGAAATCAATAACTGCACACCCAAACCACAGTGTACGCAGGTAAAACGAATCAACGCTTCAGCGGCCTTCTTTCTTTCCATCGAGTTTCAGACTACAGGGAATCTCGTGCGGAACTTCTACGTGGCAGCTTTGGATCGACCGGCCACCAACAATATGCCGGCGTTTGTAGAGTTCGAGCGCGACACCCAGGCAATGCAACGTGGAGTGATAGTCGACCCGAACAACGATTCTTTTCAGACGGTGCTGGACAACAATCGGAATGCGTTCATGAGGGACTTTGTAACGCGGGCAGAGTTTGTTGGGTTGTATCCGACGACTGACACGCCTATTCAATATGTGGAGAAGCTCTATCTCCACGCAGGCATCGCACCGTCGGCAGCCGAGCGTGCCGCTGCGATTGCGGAGTTTGGCGGCGCCGCAACCGCAGTCGATGCGAGCGCGCGTGGACGGGCACTGCTCGATGTGACGCAGAACCAAACTTTTCAACAGCGAGAAGTGAATCGCAGCTTTGTCCAGATGCAATTCTTCGGCTACTTGAGAAGAAACCCGAACGATGCGCCTGACGGCAACTTTGAAGGCTTCAACTTCTGGTTGACGAAGCTAAATCAGTTCAACGGCAACTTTGTTGCCGCGGAGATGGTCCTGGCTTTCATCTCTTCAGACGAGTACCGCCACCGCTTTGGACCGTGATCGCACTTACACTAAGATCCTTTTCCATAAGCATCATCCGTCTCGTTTGGATTTACTTTTCCTCTGCCCCTTGGCGTGCACCACAGACGAGGAACTATCATCCACTCAGTTGCGTTTTGCCGCCATCACGCTTAGGGCCTCAAGAACAAGTATCATTCGGAAGCGTGGAAGGTCGCTAGCGGGATTGTCGTTAATGTACTCTCTCACGCCATGAGGCGAATCGGAGCCCCGACACTCGTCATTAGGTCCACGACATGGTCTCAATCTCGCGGCGCCGTGTTCTGACGCTTGACGCGCTTCCTCTGACCTCGCGTTGGTTTATCTTGCGCAGACGTCAAAACATTTTGCGGGGGTAGTAGCGGAATGGAATTGCTAAACGGCAAAGAAAGGACAGAACTTATGAAGCACCCAGGGAGAACTTGGGGGGTATAATAAGCGTATGCTGTGAAAAACAGATCGGGAGAGGCTTTATGTGGTGCCCTCGCTGCGGTTCGAGTCAAAGGGACTGGTACAGTACTCGAGATGCGCTCGAAGAGTTGAAGATCTGTAAGGAGTGTGGAGCTAACCTGTACGCCGTGCGCCAGGTACTTGACAAACAAGAAGTCGACGAAAAGTTCGACTTGAACAAGGGCTCGGTGGCTGAGATGTTTCGTCGCATTAAGAGCCGTGCTATACCGACATTTCAAACCCGAAAACTGGCAGTTGGGCGGCAGCAAGCACTCGAGCGTGGACTGACACCTGAAGAGAAGGGTCACAACGAAATTAAAGGCGGCATAATCACTGGAAGTGTTGGTGTGGCCCTGATGATCTTTCTGTACGTATTCATGCAAGGCGTTATTATTGGTGGCAAGGTTCCGAACGATACGGCCGAAATCCTCAGCCGAATATGGGTAGCTGGCGTCATACCTGTGTTCGTAGGTCTCGCTCTGATCTTCAACGGCGTCTTCACCAGTAAGCGGGCTTTGACCAGTAGTAAACGAGCGCCTAACTCAACATCGGAATTAACCGGTGACGAGACTCCCGCTCTGCATTCTGCTAATGGAGCGGAATTCCTACCGGTGAACTTCAGCGTCACAGAAAACACCACACGGCACCTCAATCAAGGGAAAGAAAGCCGCTAAATTCCAACTGAGACAATCTAATATAAGACATCGTGAAGTTTTTAATTTGACTCTAATAAGTGCTTCAAATTAGGTGACATGAAATGAGGTGGGCGGCCACCAGTGAAATGCGGTCATTGTGTGGCATGGCTGATACCGCAGGACCAAATATCTTCACCAGCTCCACCTCTGACAAGGCAAAGATGATGGTCAGTAAATGTCTCGATAGAACACTTGTTTACCGGTATTCACGTCACAATTTGCCTCAAAGAATCTGGGCGTCCGCTTCTATGTGAGCGCGCTCTCCTTGTTCATTTCTCAGCTCGCGACGGGTTTTAATCCTGGTTCTCGAGGTTATTTAGCTCGTAGCTTTCGTGGACCGGGATGCCGCCATAATGGCCATCATTGTCCTTATCGTCGGGACCGAGGGGACTCTCGGGAAGCACCGTCATCATGTTGGCGGCGATCCAGTCGGCAATCGCTGACGCGAGCGTGTTGCTGCGCACCATCGTCGTTCGATAGTGGAACCCGGCCCAGACGCGTGCGTTGTTGATGTCCTCGATGATCTGGGTGATGCTCGAGTAGTGTCGCGAGACGCCGGGCAGGCTGATGCTCGTGGTGTTCACGTCGATGCTATCGGTGCCGAGGTAATGCCGGATCGCGAAGAGACCCGCCGGGGTTAGCGCGCCGTGCCCAGCGTAGAATTCGGGATGGCACGGCGATTGGCGGAGTGGCGTCCAGTTCGATCCGGAGAAGTAGTAGTTTATTGCGGTGTACGGACGCCAGAAGTGCTCGCCATACTTGACCCGCCACGTCCGGACGTAGGAGTCGCCTATCCCGAGATTGAGGGCGGCGAACAGACGAGCGTGGGCCAGTACCTGCTTCGACGCGGCCGCGCGGTTGGTCTCTACCGGCTCCTGCGCGACGATTTGGCGCGCCAGTCGATTCACACTTGTCAGTGCGCCCTCAATGTAATACAGCGCGACCTGCGTCTGCTCGGGGGTTCGTACCGTCGAGTTCGACGCACCGTAGGCCCGGACCTCGTCGAGCGCGGCTAGCCACTCGGGGTCGGTGACCGCGGGCCGGTTCGCGGTCGGAAAGTAGTCGGGATCCGAGACCGTAAACGGCCTGACGGTCCCCCACCATGGCGCCGAGATGTTGGTCGCGCTACAGCCCGGCGTGAACTGATACTCGCCGGGCCCCGACAGCGGTGTGAACGTGCCGCTGCCGAATGCGCCGTCGTTCTGGCGCGCGGCGAGCACCGCGGCTGCGGCTGCCTGCCCCGTGAGGATGCCCTCGTGCTCCGGCTGGTGGCCGTGCTCGTCATCGTCAGGGATCTGCGCTAGCGTCGCGGCAAGATTCGCATCGAGGTTGACTTGATGGGCTGGGAACAGCGCGACGAGCACGTCGTGAGCCGCCTGGGCGGCGGCCGCCTCGCGCGACGCGTAGCCCTTTGCGGTGATCAGCACCATGGCTGGCGTGTAGTACGGTCGGATCGCGTTCATGGCGTCGAACATTGCCGCATGCACCATGGCCGCGTCACGGGCCTGGCGGTTAGGAAGTGTGTCCGCACTCACCGTGTTGATAGTGATGATGTTCCAGTCGGTAACCACGTCGGCATTGGCAACCTGCGGCGGACCGAGAAGCGCCGCCGTACTCATGATCAGGAGTGCTCGCTTCAGGAGCCTGCAGGCCAAGCCTCCGCCTCCGCATTGAATAAATTGACAACGTATCTTTATTCTTTTCATCGTAGTCTCCTCCTTACGTGTCCGTACTTGTCGCACCGCTACGCGTCGCGCTGTCTTTGATACTTCACTGATTAACGCGACATAATTGAAGAGAACCCGACAACAAAAATTCCCTCGCTTTCAAGAGAAATAACTTTCTTGACAAACGTATGCGAAAGGGTAGAAAAGTGGGAGGGAACAGCCAATCCAATGACCTCTTCAAGCAGCATTGTTTCCCAGTTGCTGCACGCCTGGAGCCAAGGTGACAAGGCGGCGTTGGAGCAATTGACGCCGTTGGTTTATGACGAACTTCATCGTTTGGCCCGTCGCTATATGAGGCGTGAAAGTCCTGGGCATACCCTTCAAACGTCCGCGCTAGTTAATGAGGCTTATCTCAGACTTATTGATCAAAGAAATGTTAGCTGGCAGAACCGCAGTCATTTTTTCGGCATTGCGTCGCAGTTGATGCGGCGTATTCTCGTGGACCATGCGCGTGCTGACGCGCGCCAGAAAAGAGGAGGCAACGCACCGAAACTGTCCCTTGATGCAACAGCCGTTTTGACTAAAGAACGCGTTGTGGATTTGGTGGTGATTGATGAAGCACTCACCAAGTTAGCGGGGCTTGACTCACAGAAGAGTCGAATCGTAGAGATGAAGTTTTTTGGCGGACTTACCAATGATGAAGTTGCGGAGTGTCTTAACGTTTCGTCGCGAACGATCGAACGTGAATGGCGCAAATCGAAAGCCTGGCTAAAACGTGCGTTGGAATAGAAGTCGTCGGGCCAGGTCACAAAATGTCTATTTATGAAGCGTGAACGCTGGAACCAGGTTGACCAATTACTGGATGCGGCGCTTGAGGTGCCGTTAGAAAAGCGAGCCGGGTTTCTCGATCAAGCCTGCGCCGGCGATGAAGAGCTGCGCAAGGAATTAGACGCTCTGCTCGCCGCGGATGATGGCGCACGCAGTTTTCTCGAACAACCTGCGTTGGAAGTCGCGGCCAAAGAACTGGCGGAGAAAAAAGAATCAATGTTGGGCCAGATCATTGGTCATTACAAAATCGTATCGCAGCTTGGCGCGGGCGGAATGGGGGAAGTTTATCTCGCCAGAGACACGAAGCTTGACCGAAAGGTCGCTTTAAAAATATTGCCATCGCAATTGGCTACCGATCGCAATCGCATGCAGCGTTTTGTTCAGGAGGCAAAAGCTGCGTCTGCCCTGAATCATCCGAACATTCTTACCATTTACGAAATTGGCGAAGTTGACGATCAACGTTTTATCGCTACTGAATTTATTGACGGTATGACATTGCGTGAACGGTTGAGTTCTCCGCTCGATATTGAAGACGCACTAGACATCGCCATTCAGACTAGTTCTGCCCTGGCCGCTGCGCACAAAGTCCACATCATCCATCGCGATATCAAGCCGGAGAACATTATGATTCGCCGAGAGGATCAACTAGCGAAGGTACTCGATTTCGGCTTGGCGAAGATAACTCAGCAGACACCCGCTGATGTTTCAGCTGATTCCGCTGTTGACACACTACTTGCCAACACAATACCAGGTGTCGTCATGGGGACACTCGCCTACATGTCACCGGAACAGGCACTCGGCGAGAATGTGGATGAGCGCAGCGACATCTGGAGTTTGGGTATAGTGCTATACGAGATGATCGCAGGCTGCTCGCCATTCATAGCCAGGTCATCGAACGAAATT
>JBKPQV010000493.1:0-6884 GCA_046734235.1 Acidobacteriota bacterium | reverse complement strand
TTTGGGAACGAATCGGCAGATTCAATTCGCGCTCCGATTCAACTTCTAGGGTACTCAACTACGGGAGGTCGTCTGCCAAAACACCGGCCTCCCTTTTGTTTTATCTGGAAAGATTCATATGTCATTAAGCGAAATGTCATTAAACGAACAGAAAGTACAAGGTGCGCACGTAGATGAAGTTTATGACGACGGCTACCTACGGGTTGAGCACAAGAATTACTACGTGGCGTGTGGCGGCACGCCTCTTAAACTTCCCAGGACCGAATTTCTGATTTTCTCGCGCCTCACGCGAACCCCCGATCGGATAGTTACGGCTGGCGATCTTTGGGAGTCTGTTTGGGGCGGTAACAAGCCGTTAAATACCGAGAGCCTACACGTTTACATCTATCGGTTGAGGGCGAAATTGACAGTCTACGGGCTCCAGATCGAGACGATGGTAAACGTTGGCTACAAGCTTTTGACCTCCCCCGATCACTGAGCCAGGGCCCATCTAGTTAACCAAGAGTTCAGGCGCAGTTCAGTTCGATGTAACACGAAAAACCTAAATTTTAGGCTATCGACTTAGCTCTGAATCAGCTCTCAACAGCATAGGAGACACTAAATGTCTGTCTGGAAGAGAAGTTTTCAAATGATCGTGTGGCTTTGCGTGTTGGCCACTTTGTTTGGGTTTGGCGCCTGTAGTCCGGGAGGTGGCAGCGGAACTGCTTCTGGTCCTGTGCAGTTACAAGGGGCTGGCGCAACCTTTCCCAATCCTCTCTACCAAAAATGGCTCAGTGAGTATGGAAAGCAACACACCAACACCAAGATTGACTATCAGTCTATTGGTTCTGGCGGTGGTATCAAGCAGATACGAGAGCAGACGGTCGACTTCGGTGCCTCCGATGCACCAATGAAGGACGAAGACCTGAAGTCGGCTCCGGGAGAAATTCTTCACATCCCGACCGTACTTGGAGCGGTAGTGCTTACTTATAACCTAGAGGCATCAACCACGGCACTGCACTTTTCACCTGATGTAATCGCGGACATATTCCTCGGCAAAATCAAAAAGTGGAATGATCCAAAAATCACCGCCGAAAACGCCGGTTCCAAACTGCCTGCTGCAGACATTACAGTGGTCCATCGATCAGATTCGAGTGGAACTTCTGCAGTGTTCACTGACTACTTGTCTAAGGTGAGCCCGGAATGGAAAGAGAAGGTTGGGGCAGGAACAGCACCGAGTTGGCCCGTCGGCATTGGAGGCAAAGGCAACGAAGGTGTAACAGGTGCGATTAAGAACACCCCAAACACCATCGGTTATGTCGAGTTGATTTACGCAACTCAGAACAAACTGCCGGTAGCTCAAATCAAAAATGCGGCAGGCACGTTTGTAGTGCCATCTGCTGACACGGTAATGGCGGCGGCTGCGGCGTCGGCAACAACTACTCCAGATGATCTGCGAGTTTCAATTACAAACGCAGCTGGTGCTCAGGCATACCCAATCTCCAGCTATACCTACCTTCTCGTTTACAAGAACCAGAAGGACGCTGCCAAAGGAAAGGTACTAGTGGATTTCATTTGGTGGGGCATTCACGAAGGCGAGAATTTTGCCAAGGAATTGAGCTACGTTCCACTGCCAGCGGACATTCAGAAACGGGCCGAAGCAAAGCTGAATTCGATTACCGCAGGAGGCGCCCCGCTCAGATGAGCGCGACGACTCCAAACAATTTCCCGGTTGAACGAAAGCACTCGGACTGGCGCCGGGTGCTTTCGCCTACTGGCAACACTGGTGATGCGATCTTTCGCATACTCATGTTGGCGATGGGATTGTTTGTGGTCGCAATCGTAATTGCGATGGTGGTTGCACTCGCCTCTGACGCGATGATGTCGGTTCGTCAGTTTGGATTTAGTTTTCTGACCGGTCAGCAATGGAATCCTGTTAAGGGTGAGTTTGGCGCTTTGCCATTCATCTACGGCACTGTTGTCTCATCTTTGATCGCGTTGCTTATTAGTGTTCCTCTTTCATTAGGCATCGCCATCTTCCTCGTCGAGCAAGCTCCTCACTATGTAGCGAGACCGGTGGGTTTTCTGGTTGAGTTGTTGGCGGCAATTCCGTCCGTGGTCTATGGCTTATGGGGGATTTTTGTGTTGGCGCCGTTTCTTCGCGTGCACGTTGAGCCACTCCTTGCGCGTTGGTTGGGATGGCTGCCGCTATTTCAAGGTTCGATTACAGGGATCGGTTTGCTAACGGGTGGAATCATCCTGGCGATCATGGTTACGCCGATCATCTCTGCAATCGTTCGTGATGTGCTTGCCGCAGTGCCGGGTACACAGCGTGAAGCTGCTTTGGCACTGGGCGCAACAAAATGGGAAATGATTCGGGTCGTATTAGTGAATGGCGCACCAGGTATAGCCGGAGCCGTGATACTGGGATTAGGTCGTGCCCTGGGCGAAACAATGGCTGTGACGATGGTCATCGGGAATCGCGCAGACATCAGCGTTTCACTCTTCGAGCCTTCTTACACAATAGCTTCAGCCATCGCTAATGAGTTTACTGAAGCAACAGAGCAGTTGTACTTGAGTGCTTTGGTTGAGCTGGGCCTCATTCTTTTTCTTGTCACGTTTGTTGTTAATGGGATCGCGCGCCTTCTGGTGTGGAATGTGACTAGAAAAACTGGCGGCGTGGGAAGGGCAGCCTGATGGCAGTAATGCGCCAAGTCGATCGTGTACGTCGCGCGACCAGTTTCGCCATGACAAGTTTGACTGGTCTCTGCACATTACTGGCTGTGGGCATTTTGCTGCTCATACTGTCGTATATCGCGATGCGCGGGATCAGTTCTTTGAGTTTCCAATTTCTGATCGACAGTCCAAGGCCCGTTGGTGAGGGCGGCGGAATCGGAAACGCAATCCTCGGTTCAGTCGTGCTGTTAGCGCTTTCCTCTGTCATTGGCTTGCCACTTGGAATCGGGGTGGGAGTTTATCTTTCTGAGGTTGGTACCGGTCGTTTGGTCGGCATAGTTCGTTTCATAGTCGATACTTTGACTGGTATTCCTTCGATTGTGACTGGTGTTTTTATTTACGCAATACTCGTTTTGCCGATGAAGCAGTTTTCGGCTTTCGCTGGCGGAGTTGCTCTAGCGCTAATCATGATTCCGATTGTTGCGCGAACGACCGAAGAAATGCTCAAGCTCGTGCCGCATAGTTTGCGAGAAGGAGCCCTGGCCTTAGGCGCACCACAATGGCGCGTCACACTAGGCGTGGTTCTTCCTGCGGCAGCTTCGGGAATTGCGACTGGCGCGATGTTGGCGATCGCGCGAGTCTCGGGTGAAACAGCGCCTTTATTGTTTACCGCTTTTGGTAGTCGATTCTTTAATTACTATCTTGATCGGCCAATCGCGTCGCTAACAGTTCAAATCTATAACTACGCCATCTCGCCTTATGACGAATGGCACGCACAAGCCTGGGCGGCAACGCTCGTGCTAATGACTCTAATTCTCGGAATCAACATCATTGTTCGGTTTCTAACTCGGAAGAGGTTCTAGTTATGTCCGGGGTCGTGATGACCAAAATGCCGCCAACAGCAGCTCCTAAAATCGCCGTTCGCGAACGAGATCAACCGACTTCTGACTCGCAAAGTGATGTGACGCGGTCGAAAGTTGCCGTTCGAGATCTGAATTTCTTTTACGGTCGTTCCCAGGCGCTACACAACATTTCAATTGCGATCCCGGAACGTATTGTGATGGCCTTTATTGGTCCGTCAGGATGTGGCAAATCTACATTCCTGCGCACGCTGAATCGAATGAATGATGTGATCCCAGCAACACGTGTTGAAGGAGAAGTGCTGATTGACGATAGCGACATTTATGCGGCGGGCACTGATGTGGTGGATTTGCGCAGAAAGGTGGGAATGGTTTTTCAGAAGTCCAATCCATTTCCGAAGTCGATTTTTGATAACGTAGCCTACGGTCTGCGAATTAATCGTTTAACGAGTAGCAATATGGAGTTAGCAGACCGTGTTGAGGAAGCGTTGAAGGACGCTGCCTTGTGGAACGAGGTAAAGGATCGGTTGAAAACGTCTGCCTTGAGCTTGTCGGGAGGCCAGCAACAGCGTCTTTGCATCGCTAGAGCGTTGGCCATCCGTCCTGAGGTACTATTGATGGACGAGCCGGCATCAGCGTTGGATCCGATCGCGACATCGAAGATCGAAGAGTTAATATTTGATTTGAAGAAGCAATACACGATTGTGATCGTGACGCACAATATGCAACAGGCGGCACGAGTGTCTGACAGGACGGCGTTTTTCTTACTTGGGAAGTTGATTGAAGTGAATCAAACCGAGAAGATGTTTACGGCGCCAAACGAGAAGTTGACTGAAGACTATATTACTGGAAGGTTTGGTTAGGGATTGGGGTTTGGGTCTAGGCCTTAGGACTTGGGTCTTAGGTCTTCGGATCAAAGACCAAAGACCAAAAACCCAAGGCCAAAGCCCAAAATCAACAATCAGCATTCAAAAATCAGCAATTCTTATGGATACCCACCGTCATCTGGACGATGAATTAAGCTCACTTCGTGACCGTGTACTTTTGCTCGGTGGCGAAGCTGAACAGGCACTCGAGCGTGCGATGTATGCGCTGGGCGAACGCGACAGCGAGGTCGCTCAGGAGGTCCTGGAGAATGACGATCGAGTTGATCAGCTGGAAGTAGAGATTGATCGTCAATGCATTGACATAATTGCCCTTCGCCAACCCGCGGCTCGTGACCTGCGCTTTGTAATTTCTGTGGCGAAGATGGCGCCAGTGCTCGAGCGTATTGCCGACCATGCTTGTAACATCGCCCGCGCTGCCATTGATCTGAACAACGAACCTGAGTTGAGGTCGGTTCTCGATCTAAGACGCATGGCCGATCATGCTTTAGAAATGTTACGTGCGGCCCTCGATGCGTTTACCTCCAATGATGCGCAAGCGGCTCGAGAAATCATAAAAAGCGATCGCGCAATTAACGATCTATACAATCACACGTTTCACCACCTGATCGAAATGATGGTCAGTGAGCCCGCAACTGCAACTCGTGATGCTCGATTGCTTTTTGTGGCAAAGCATCTCGAACGAATTGGAGACTATGTGACTGACATCTGTGAGCTCACTGTCTACATGGCCGAGGCTGCTTTCATCAAACACAGCAACTAATCATGACACGTCCGGTCCTAATTATTGAGGATGATGCTGACATCTCCGAGAGCCTGAAGTACAACTTCGAGCGCGAAGGTTTAGTCGCCATCACAGCTCCAACTGGTGAAGCAGGCTTAAGTGCAGCGTTGAATGAGCGCGAGCCACCACGCTTGATTATTCTCGATCTAATGCTTCCAGGGATGAGCGGCATTGAGTTGTGTCGACGCTTGAGAAGGGAACCTGCAACCAGACGAACCCCTATCATAATGTTGACGGCGAAAGCTTCGGAATCTGATCGCGTGGCTGGATTAGATCTGGGAGCGGACGATTACATAACCAAGCCATTCTCGGTTCGTGAATTGTTGGCCCGCGTCCGTGCAGTAATGCGACGCGCTGACGAAACGATGGGTAAGACGTACGAAGACGACCATTTGATTATCGACTTTGACGATATCCGTGTCATTTGCGACGGAACAAAAGTTAAGCTGACAAACAAAGAATTCACGCTGTTGTCAGTACTCGCGCGTAGCGCGGACAGAGTTGTTACGCGGCAGCAGCTGCTTGATAGCGTGTGGGGTTACAGCTACTACGGCGATGCGCGGACACTCGACGTCCACATTCGACGCTTGCGACAAAAGCTGGATAAATGTGGCGATTGCATTGAAACCGTGGTAGGGGTCGGTTATCGTTTTGTTGGCTGTACTGGCCAGACCGTCGAATCGACTTCGTAATTAAGGTAAGTTGGTGTCAAAGCGTCAAAATCTTTCTCTCGCCGCCGGCCTATTCATCTTTTCCTTATTACTGCTGGTTTCGTCTTTTCAAACACGCCTCCTGTTATCAGTCCTCTTCTTAGTGGCTTCGCTGCTGTGGCTTCTCTACACGCTGAGAAAGTCGTCACGTGAAGCCCTCGCCAGGTTAGGAACTACAGATACGGATAAGCCTGAGTCGCCTCAATTTGCAATCGGGCAATTATTTGAAGCCACTATGGGTGGAATGCGTGAAGGGCTGTTGGTAGTGAACAGGGATATGCGAGTGATTGCTTCAAATCAGGCAGCCCACAAACTCTTCAATCCGACTTTGCCAAAACTTGAGTCTCAAAGATTGACGGAGCTCACGCGCAATCCGGCGATTTATAGTGCGTTCCTGGATGCGTTGAAAGGTGAAGAGCGAAGTGGTGTAAAAGTTGAGACGCATGGACCAGAACGACAAATATTTGATCTTAGAGTTATCCCGCTGCAAACCAACGGCAGTGGACCAAAAGGCGCACTCGGCGTGTTCTTCGATATCACGAGAACTGAACGTTTGGAAATTGTCAGACAGGAATTTCTTTCCAATGTTTCGCACGAATTACGTACTCCGTTAACCTCGATCCTCGCTTTTGTAGAGACCTTGCAAAATGGTGCGCTTGATGATCGCGAGGCCAGCCAACGCTTTCTCGCGATTATTGGTAAGAATGCTTCCCGCATGCATGGATTAGTCGACGACATCCTGGAGCTGACGGCAATTGAAGGCGGCAATGTGCAATTGCGACCAACTCCTCTGCGACTATCAGACATTGTTAACGAGGTTTTTGTCGCCTTAACAGACAAGGCAGCAGCGCAACAGATCTCTTTGATTAACGAGGTCCCCGGCGATGCCATTGTTGAAGCAGATGAGCGGCGCTTTGAGAGAATGTTGACCAACCTGGTGGAAAACGGGATCAAGTTTGGCAGTGAGGGTGGAACCGTCACGGTGAAATAC
>JBKPQV010000492.1:0-13824 GCA_046734235.1 Acidobacteriota bacterium | reverse complement strand
CGATCCAAGAACCATTCGGCCGCTTGATATCGATACTATTATCGAGTCAGTAAAGAAGACTAATCGGGTGGTACTTGCGGAAGAATCTCACCCGATTTGCGGCATCAACGCGGAGATAAGCACACAGATTGTCGAACGCGCTTTCGATTATCTCGACGCTCCTGTCAAACGAGTTTCAGCTGAAGACGTGCCGATGCCGTATGCGAAGAATCTGGAGAACCTTGCCATTCCAGACGTCGAGAGAGTCATCGCAGCTGTTAAGGAAGTTGCTTATCTTGATTAGGCCCCTAAAGTTTGCTGATCGTTCACTTTTCAGACGAAGGAATGCCGAATGGCAAGTAAGGTAATTATGCCCAAGCTCTCCCCCACGATGGAGGAGGGACAAATCGCTCGCTGGCTCAAAAAAGAAGGAGACAAGGTCTCCATGGGTGAGCCCCTCGCAGAAATTGACACCGACAAAGCGACCATGGAAATGCAGGCGCTTTCGAATGGTGTTCTGCGCAAGATTCTTGTTAATGAAGGTGAGTCAGCCCCGCTTGGACAGTTAATTGCTGTCATTGGCGAAGAGAACGAAGACATCTCAGCGGTTCTCAGCGAGGCACCTGCTAAGGCTGAGCCTACTAAAACTGAGCCGGCGAAAACTGCGACGCCTGAAGTGAGCACAGCTCCTGCCGCCGTTCCGGAGGCCAATGGCCACGCTAAACCAGCCACTTCTAGTGCCCCCTCGGGTCGAATGATAGTTTCACCGCTCGCAGCACGAATGGCTGCCGAAGCTGGGTTGGACCTAAAGTCACTTCAAGGAAGTGGACCAGGCGGCCGCATCATAAAGCGGGACATTGAAGCGGCGATGAGTAAGTCAGCATCGGGGGCTGAGGGAACTTACCCACGCGCCGTCGAGCCACTCCGATTTCAGCCGTCTACAGTTGCTGCGGCTTCCCCTTATCGAGATGAACCGGCGACGGAGATGCGACGAACGATTGCCCGACGTCTCGTTACTTCAATTGGCCCGGTTCCGCATTTCTTCCTAACCAGTGAAATCGAGATGGATCGCGCCGCGGAGATGCGCAAAGGCATTAACGCGCTGGATCCAGATCTAAAAATCAGCATCAACGACATCATTATCAAAGTCGTCGCGGCCGCTTTGGTGCAACATCCTGCGGTCAACGCATCTTTCCAGGATAAGTTTGTTCGTTACTACGAGCACGCCGATATTGGAGTGGCTGTCGCGATCGAAGATGGTCTAATCACACCTGTGGTTCGAGCTGCCGACCAGAAATCACTAAGTCAAATTGCCGCGGAAGTTCGAGAACTGGCTGAGCGTGCGCGTGCTCGCAAGTTAAAGCCAGAGGAATACATGGGAGCGACTTTTTCGATCAGCAATTTGGGAATGTTTGGGATCGATGAATTCACCGCGGTAATCAATCCGCCTGAAGGTGGAATTCTGGCTGTCGGTGCAATGAGTGCAAAACCGGTAGTCCGCGATAACGAAGTTGTGGTGCGACAAATGATGCGCGTCACAATGTCGTGCGATCACCGCGTCATTGACGGAGCAACCGGCGCTAAGTTTCTCCAGACACTGAAGAAGATACTGGAAAATCCGCTGTATCTCGTCGTTTGAAAGGGAACATTTACTTTCAAAACAATCAAGGATCGGGATTTCCCGATCCTTTTTGATGTGAAGTTGTCGTCAGAACAGGAACGCAGTGTGTATAAACTCAGGAAGACAACACCGCCTTTAGAGGCTTTGTAAAAACTCATTAGTGTCAATTCTTTGTTCGTGTAGGTTCGTGTGAATTCGTGGATCAGTGTTTTGTTGTGGTAAAGAAACGATCCACGAAACGACACGAACTCACACCAATAAATCGCAACCGCAAACTCGAGTTTTTACAAAGCCGCTAAAGTAGATGGTGTCCCAAACCCTCAAATGGCCCAAGCGACAGCAAAACCGCAATCCGATCTTGCACCTCACCTTGCATTAGTAGCAGTACAAATCCTGTTCGGCACCTGGCCAATCTTCGGCAAGATCGTTCTGCGTTCGATGTCGACGACAAACCTAATGCTGTGCAGGTTGGTTGGTGCGGCAATCGTTTTGAGTTTGATTCAGCGCCGATTTCGCCCACTACGATTGATGCCGAAGAAAGACCTTGCCTGGCTCACTCTGTGCAGCCTTGTTGGTGTTGTTGGAAATCAATTTGTCTACCTCAAAGGCCTCAGCTTAACAACAGTAATCAACACCACGCTGTTGAGCACTACGATTCCCGTCTTTGCTCTTTTTGTAAGCATTCTAATGGGCCACGACCGAGTGTCGCTACGACGCTTCATCGGGATTCTGCTGGCGGCTGGAGGGGTCGTTTACCTGATCAATCCGGCCCGTGCTGATTTGTCCACCCAACACATTATTGGCAATCTCCTGGTGACAACCAGTTCGTTTCTCTATGCAATCTACCTTGTGATATCTAAAGACCTCTTCGAACGCTACGGTGCGCTCAATATGATCACCTGGATATTCGTTGTTGGGTCTGTCATCACTATTCCATTCGGTATCTATTCGCTCAGTGCCGCTCAGGTGCACACCCTCCCACTTACAGTTTGGCTAACAATCGGATTCATCATCTTGCTGCCAACCGTCGGAGCTTATTACCTCAATGCCTGGGCCCTAACTCAGGTCACACCGAGCACAGTGGCAATCTATATCTACTTACAGCCGTTGTTTGCGTTTGGAGTGGCGCCTGTTCTTTTAGGTGAAAAGTGGAATTGGCGAACGGTAATTGCGGCAATATTAATATTCGCGGGTGTCGGAGTGGTAACTCGGCGAGGAAAGAGCAAGGCCATCCAGGAATTCACTGAACACCCGGAGTCGTCGGCTTGAGACATCGAACGCTGCAATCTCCAAGGTTCCCGAAATCAAGTCACTGAAAAACTTTAACCACAAAGGCACGAAGACTCAAAGACACGGAATTTAACAACCTTGATTTGTTTGTCTTTTGGTGACTTCGTGTCTTTGTGCCTTGGTGGCCAGATTTTTTAAAGATTCTTCGTCTTGAATTCCTACTTAGGCGGCGCGCTCGACTTTGCTACGAAAACAACTAGCAATCTCTTCAGCATCGAGTGTGTCGCGCTCCATCAACAACTCAACCAAACGCCCAATTGATTCCTGTTCGGAGCTTACTACTTCGCAAGCTCTTTCAAGTTGGTGGTTGATGATCTCGTTCGTCGCTTCTTCAATACGATCGAGCAGATGCTGACTGTGTGGTTGATCAGATTGTCCGAGATGGATTGGTCCGAGTCGACTCATGCCAAATTCACTGACCATCTTGCGTGCAATTTCGACAGCACGTTCGATGTCATTTGAGGCGCCAGCAGTCATAGTTGAGAGCAGGATTTGCTCGGCAGCCCGTCCACCAAGTAACAACGCTATCTGGTCTTCAAGATATTCACGCTTCTTCATCAGCCGATCGCGTTCCGGCAACGATTGTGTTACACCAAGCGCGCGTCCTCGAGGAAGAATCGAAACCTTATGAATGGGGTCGCCATTCTCTACAGCCAGGCCGACCGCAACGTGTCCAGCTTCGTGAACGGCAGTCGCATATCGCTCCTCTTCATCCATCATGAAGCCCTGGCGTTCGGCGCCCATCAGAATTCGATCGCGTGCATATTCGACGTGTTGTCGACCGATAGCCTCAGAGCCATCACGCGTTGCCGCGATAGCGGCTTCGTTCATCAGGTTGGCCAGTTCGGCCCCCGAGAATCCCGGTGTACCTCGGGCAATCCACTTAAGATCTAACTCCTGTTCCAGCTTTAGATTTCGTGCATGTACCGAGAGAATTGCTTCTCGTCCACCAACATCTGCCAGGTTTACCGCAATTTCGCGATCAAAACGGCCCGGCCTCGTCAACGCCTTGTCGAGAATATCCGGACGATTCGTCGACGCGATCACCACAACGGCTGTTGATTGATCAAACCCATCCATTTCAACCAGGAGCTGATTTAGTGTTTGGTCTTGATCGGCGGAAGCTGAATCGCCACCACGTCCACGTTGACGACCTAATGCATCAATCTCGTCTATAAAGATGATGCAAGGCGAAAGCTTTCGGCCTTTAGAGAAGAGATGTCTAACACGTGCGGCTCCGAGTCCAGCAAACTTCTCCTGAAAGCTTGAACCTGAGGCTGCGAGGAATGGAACGCCTGCTTCCTTTGCCGCTGCACGCGCTAATAAAGTCTTTCCAGTTCCGGGAGGGCCATACATCAAAATACCGCGAGGCACGCGACCACCAAGTCGACCAAAACG
Source organism: Acidobacteriota bacterium (assembly GCA_046734235.1). Taxonomy (GTDB): domain Bacteria; phylum Acidobacteriota; class Blastocatellia; order Pyrinomonadales; family Pyrinomonadaceae; genus PSRF01. Next base: position 9,536 of record JBKPQV010000492.1, on the reverse strand, counting down.
TGCCGGGTCTTTTAAGAACTCGATTGTCTCCGTCAGCTCTGCTTTTGCTTCGTCAACCCCAGCAACATCCTCAAACCCGACGGTCTGCTTTCCACTTTGGTTTTCCAAGTCAAACGATCCGCGACCGCTCATGCTTGAATAGACTTTCCAACCTGCAAACCCCAGAAACGCAAGACAAAGAAACGGCAAAGCCCAGTTCATGACACTAACCACCACGCCAGGTTGGAGAGCTCGGAACTCCACTGGAACGTTATTCTTACGAAAGAGCTCGACGATCTCATGCTGGGCGGCTTCACCGGTAACGACTGCTTCAACGAGAGAGCCATCCTGCTTGGTAACTGTAATTGTCTCTCCTTCCACGGTAAGCGATGCCACGCCTGCAGTGCCTGCCAGTGTGTAGAGTTGCGAGTAGTTAATTTTTGCGACAGCTGGTTGATGCTGTTGATACTTAACTATTGTGGCAGCCACAGCCACACACAACAGAACAACCGTCAGAGCTATGACGGTAACCTTACGGCTTCGTAGCGAAAGTCTCGGGACGGGGGTCGGCATACAAAAAAACCTCCAAAGCGTCCTTACACAGCCTTACCGTGTAAGAACCGCAAAACAGTTATTGAAAAACAAAGAATCGGGTTAGGAAAAGCGACGGACTTCAGTAGGAAGGACCCGCACGCGAGCAGAGACAGGCTCTTTAGAACCACGAAACGCCCGCTAAACAACTGCAGCGAGCGCTGAATGCACTTTAACAGCCAGCTACCGACAAAGTCCAGAAAAACCTCACAAAAAATAAAGGCTTATGGCACTTAGAACTTCCCGATGAATGAAATTGCTTCGTCGAGAGCAGGAGTGGCATGTTTTCGTACGCCGTTTAGGAGCCCGCTCAGAGTCAAACCCACGACTGTCAAACACTCTTATTTCGCTAAACCCGTCACAGAACGAGGGTTTTAGCGCTAACGTTGTCTAGATGCACGGGTTGGCATGGTCGTTGCTCCCCCGACTAATAGATTGCTTTTGTACCAACGAATTTTCGATTCGAGGGTGAAAGACAAAAGGAGGAAACCTGATGCTTTGGACAATTTTTGTGATTCTCTTGGTGCTATGGTTACTAGGTGTTGTTAGTAGTTACACGGTGGGCGGTTTTATCCACATCCTATTAGTGCTCGCACTTGTGGTGCTGCTCATTAACATAATCTCTGGCCGTCGAACGGTCATCTAGGCAAAAAACACACACACTGTTGAAGCCCCGCTCGACGCCCGACTACTACGCTTCATCAGCGTAGTACAGTCGGGCGTCTTTGATTGTCGTTAACCCGGCGTGCGAGTCCGATCGACGATACCACCTGCTTCAGCAGGGTGGAGTTTCAGTTTCGCGCTAAGAGTGCCGGCCCCAGAATAAGATTAGATACCACCTGCTTCAGCATCGTGGAGTTTCAATTTCGCGCTAGAGTGCTAACCCTAGAATAATGATTGGATACCACCTGTATAGTGAGAAATTGAAACTCCACGCTGCTACAGCAGGTGGTATCTAGTCGCCATCTGGGAGCAGCTTCTAGAGCAAAACTGAAACTCCACCCTACTGAAGCAGGTGGTATCTGATTTTCTGCCCATTAAAGATAGGTCAAATCAGTCAACCGGCCCAACGGATAAAGATTCATTTGCGGATCCCAATAGGGTGAGCGTTTATGAAAGAACCGCAATCGCTCGGAAGGACTTGAAGCAAACTCGGCATCACTCGCAAGGCGCTTCTGAAATTCGCTCTGCAACTGGGGATCGTTCGCCAACATCTCCCGGGCGAGCGCTTCCAGTACGTAATGTTCGCCGTACTCTTTCTCTTCGAAGATCGCGTTGAAAAAGCCCCAACGAACGAAGGAGTCGGGCGCTTGAGGTTCTAAAAGGTTTATGGCGAGCCTTGCCAACGGCTGGTTAAGCGACACCAGAATTGATCCCGCAGGAAATTCGCGCGTCTCCGTCACAACTTCAGTATCGAACCGCGGCATGTGTCGCCCTTCAAATGGACCAGCTGGCCAATTAACGTTCACGAATCGATAGCTTTCAACCTCCATCGACTTCGGCTGGTCAAGTGTCGTTGTTTGAAGGCCATGCGCCTTCACAACTTCGATCACTTCACTCCATTGAGCAGGAACGATGTAAGCGAGCGGCGGCTTGACTTCGGCTTTCACGCGAAACGTTTGGTACATCGGAATGGTTAGGTCTAATGGTTCCCTTCCGAACACCACACGCGTGTCTCCTGAGATATCGCTGTGTTCCGTTTCATAAGTGAAAGCCTTCAACTCGAATTGTGTGACTTCATCGGTGAGCTCAAAGTCGAGTGGATACTTCTCGTAGCCCAATAGACTTGCCTCATCAGCCTTACGACCAACTTGAATTAGCTTGTCGGCGTCGCGGTTTACCTCTTCCAGCGCTGCCCGCAAAAAATCGTACGTGCCAATCACCCGAGATTTGTAGTCTTTGATCATGTGAGTCTCGATCAAGATCCCCGGACGATTCCGTAACGGAGCATAACCGGTCGAAAATCGCGGCGAGCCATTGAAATCGCGTGTGCCCAACATCAGATTTCGGTTGTCAATAAACTCGAGATACCAGGAGATCACGTTTCCCGCAGCTTCAGTTGCAGGTTTTACCTTGCCTCCAAATACGTTCCTCTCCCAGGCAAGCACTCCTTTATCAATTCCCTCATGATGCTCGTGATGGTAAGTGATATTGCAGCGGTAATCCGCACCATCCGTCACGTGACAATCGATAAAAAGATCCGGTTGCCATTCATTCCAGAGTTTCAACCACGCGCGAGTCTCCGGCGTATCAGCCTTCATGTAATCCCGATTAAGGTTTTGATAAGTCGCCGTCGTGCGCCAACCCATTGTGGCGGGCCCGTTTTGATTGATTCGATTGTAAGGGCTGGAGCGTTCGTGACCATCGGTGTTATAGATGGGAATGAAGAGGAGGACCACATTCTCAAGGAGACCGCTCGCTGTTTTAGTAATGGCTATGTCCCTTAACAGAGCGAAGCCCGCATCTTTACCATCTGGCTCGCCAGCATGAATACAAGCCTGAATCAGCACAACTGCTTTGCCTTTTTCCTTCGCATCTCCCGGTGAAAAAACATTTGTTTCTGACGCAATCAGCAAAGGCAGTTCTCTTCCCTGGCCACTTACACCAAAACTTCTAAATTCAATAGAACTGGACGATGCTGCCAAGTGTTTAGAGTAGGCTATGGTGTCATCATAAGTTGGAGTTTCTTTGTAATCGGTTTTCTCTGCTGGTGTTTGAGTCATGTTTTGATTGGGATTGAATTTAGATTTGGGTATGGCAAGAGCGGCACTCTGAACGTCGGCGAGCGTTAAGAGTGCCGCAACTTAAACAACGAATATACATTGTGCGAGCGAACCAGCCCGTAATGAGTGCACTAACTCCGAGGATGCCCACCAGCACAAGGGCGTTCAGCAGAAAATCCTTCAACCGGTACGTCTCTCCTCGCAGGTAGTTTGGTAATCCTGACCGCGAGCATACCCCCTGCGAAAGGCATTGTCCAAATCGTTGTCGTCATACCTTTCGCGTAGACTAGCCTCACATTCTGCGTAAGATTTTCCTCTTAGCTTTGTGTGCTGGGCCGCTTCGAATCCTTTGCGATAGCTTTCCTCATCACTTTGAAAGTCCCTGCCTGTAGATTGATAGTCAGTCAATTCCTGATCTCTCAATTCGGCCCACCAGTTCTCTTTCAACGTCTCCTGGTCGATCGCGCCGGAGCGTATCATCAAATCCCGGACATCATCGGTTTGTTTACCATCGTGTGCGTGAACAATGACGATAGATCTGCCATGACGCAACGCATCTTCGTAAAGATAAATATCCTCGTGTGGTAAACCTTCACCCAGATTCTCCTCAATCGTGTCGCCAATTTCAGCACCTAAAGCTGCGCCCGCTCCTCCGACAAGAGCAGCACCTAGCAGCCCGAATGCGATTACAGGGCCGACTCCAGGCACAATCAGACTTGCTGCGGCCAAGCCTAAAGTCGCGCCCGTTGCTGCGCCCATGGCGCCACCAACCGCACCACCCATTGCCATTCCCATTCCAGAATCTTCAGTGTCAGTTACCCGAACCTTTGTTGTTGTCCCACCAGATTTGCGAGTTGGCGTGACATAGCCAATCTGATCTTCAGTTAGTCCCAGGTTCCGCAGTTGTTGAACGACATTTGCTGCCTGCTGTTCGGTTTCAAAAACGCCCGTGATTACCTCCATGCTCGTTACCTCCCCAAGGTTTCTTTTGCTTAAATCTGTACACTTCGACAATACAAGCAGCAAGCCATAAGTCTCGTCGACACAAATCGTTGAGGAATTCAGCAAAGCTATGTTAGAGTCCAACTACGATTTCAAAAGGTTACGAACCGAAGGATTAATGACGAATGTTTGACATCGTAGACAAACACTGGCCGATGTCCGAGGGTGACGGAAAAGCAGCCCGCAAAAAACGCCCACGCATTCTCGCCATTACAACTGATTGTTGCACCGGATGTTCCGGCTCTCCGGCATGCATTGAGTATTGCCCAATTGAGGCATGCATGTTCTGGTTACCAGACGAAGATCATCCTCCGTTTGGTCGCATTGAAGTAGATCCCTACCTTTGCATTGGCTGTCAAAAATGCACCAGCAAAGGCCCTGATGGTGCGTTTCTGGATGGCTGTCCCTGGGATGCAATTGAGATGGTTCCCACCGACGAATGGGAGCAGTTGCACGGGATAGTGTTGCCCGATCTGCCACCGCCTCCACCCGCAGGATAAGATCTCAAATTTCAGATCTCAGATCTCAAAATTGCTTGGTCTCACGAGGGAACTTGAGTATCTTGCATCTGAGATCTGAGATCTGAAATTTGAGATCAACGGGATTCTATTGCCTTTGCGGTTAATTTTGCCTGCTCTCGAACTCTGTCACTCGCATTACTCGAATTGGCAAAACTCTGGACAACAAGCAGGTCTTCTTTCGTTCCAATGAACGACAAACCACGAAGGGCCTCATAAACACTTTCCTCGTCGGAATTCAACCGGAGAATTTCTTCCCCTTCAGTAACCTGTGCTCCGTTTGCACGGCTGATCTGATCAATCCGTCCCGGCAATGGTGAACGAGTCTCGATAACCTTTCCATCCGTCTGCTGTACCCGTGCCAACAATGTCCCGCGCGAGACGTCTGACCCCGCCTTCAAGGTACTTGAGATGGTCCCAGTCGCCGGAGATTTGATTTCAAAAGGCTTCAGTACCGAAACAAGTTCCTCACGCCCACTGGCATCGTTAAAGCGAACCAGGGCAAGCGCGGCATTACGCCGAACAATTGGTTCAGCATCGCGGACCAGTTTCGTAAGGGCGGAATGGAATTCCTTCGACTGATTATCAAATCCCATCAACCACGCGGTTGTCAGTCGATACTCGGTCTCTGAATTTTCAGTCAACGCTAAGACTTGCGGGTACCAGTTGCGTGCTGATTGATCGCCGCGCTCCATTCGTTGTTGTACTTGAAGCAAGGCATGCTGAACATGACGCGGGTTCCTGGTGTCACTCAGGTATTTGGTGATATCGGCGTCCGATAATCCTCGGCCAAACCAGGTGAAGTACCAGGCGAGGAAGGTGGCCGCCACAAATAACACAGCGAGAAAAAGAATCGGTCCTGAGGCGCGTATCCGCTTTGCGGCTCGTACTGCTGGTTCGCTTGAAGACTCGGACATCGAAGGTTTCAATCAGGAGGGATAGATCTGATAAAGCATGAGGTACACGATTACGCCGGTAATCGAGACGTAAAACCAAAGTGGCAGCGTAATGCGCGCAATCTTTCTGTGGCGAACAAAATCCATTCGAAACGCGCGATAGAAAGTAACAATGATTAACGGCACGATAACAATTGCGAGAATCGTATGGCTGGTTAATACCGTAAAGTAAATAGGACGTGATAATCCAGTTCCTTGAAAACGCGTCGTCCCATGGTAGTAGTGATAAGTAAGGTACGAGCAGAGGAAAAGAGTTGATACGACCAGTGCCGATACCTGGCAGGTACGATGTAACACTACCTTACCTGAGCGAATGGATGAGTAACCGGCAAAGAGGAGCAGTGCACTCGTTCCGTTGAGGCAAGCATTCAAATGGGGAAGATAGGAAATAAACTCAGGCATTAAACTCGGCGCTCGCGATAAATCAGGGCTCGCGCGTAAGAGCCTTTCCTTTCTCGGTTAAGGAGTAAAAGTCGTTCCCTTCTTCGGAAAGTATGCCCTCTTTAACAAATCGTTCGACAATATCAAAGACAGCAGTCCGCGCCTCTGGATCATTGCCACCTGCTTCGAACAATTCATGTAGATCAAGAGTCTCTTTGCCCCAAAGTGCAAAACTATTCAGAACTTTTCTTGAGAGCTCGTCCACAGAACACCCCGAACATCATAAATCCTTTGTATCAGGCTTATTTAGCCGAGACATAATGGCCGTCACATCTGGTGGCAATGCCCTGCCCTTTGAATCGAGCATCGGGGGCTTGGGTTTTGGTTTGGTAACAGGAAGTTGACTGCTTGAGGCCGTAACGCCTGCTGCCGGATGCGCGGCTTTAGTGGCAGGAACCTTCTTTCCCATCTCCTCGTAGCCACAGCGTTCGCATTGCCAGATCGGAAATGCCTCTTCAGGATTTGTCGCACCATAAACCGCGCGGTTAGATGGAATGATCTTTCCACCACAGCGAGGGCACGCTCGACCTCTAGTAGTGCGCCGTTCTACGTCGATCTTTGCAAGTAGCTCTTCGTTCATACAAATCTAACTTTATGGCTCCTGCTCGGCTGGGGCTGGAGCAACCGGCGGAGATTCCTGGAATTTGTAACGCAAGTTTGATGAACGAAAGCTGTCAGGGAAAAAGACAAACAGCAAGCAGATGCAAATAACCAGCATCGGAACAAGCGTCAGAATCAAACTCAACCTTTCAAACTTCAAGTGCATGAAGTAGGCGATGATTAATGCAGCCTTAACGATCGACAGTCCCAAAAGCACCGTCAACATAATGTGGATAGGCATAGTCTTGTAGGCGAGAATGATTTCTATCAGCGTGAGTCCAACCAACCACAACCAGATCGAGAAAAACAACTTGTTACTTCCGGCGAAGTGTACTTCTTCATGCGGCTCTTCATGAGCCTTGGCTTCTTCACTAGGCGCAGCCAGTTGCTTAGCCGAGTCGGCGCCCGCCAGCTTCTTTAACCCGGGCATCGGGAGTTTGCCTACAGATTTCAAGTACAACAAAGGACTCGCAGCAAACATCACCGCCATCACCAGGCAAACAGTCATGATGAAGAGGGTATCGGTTGTCAGGATATCGCCGCTGGTAAGCGCGGTTATAACTATTGCTGCGAGAAATCCAACAACGGCGATGACGCAGATGATGTTCAGAAGTTTGAGTTGTTTACTCATCGGCAATTGAATCTGGTCCAAGTGGTCATCCTTTGTCTGGTAGACAGCCATCCCCAACTCAGCGTGAATCCGAATGGGACTCGCTCGCCTGATCACTGTTACGGTACCGCCGTAAAACAATAAAAATTGAACAAAAGATTGAAACGGGCGGGAGCAGCAAAACCAGAACACCGATATTCAGGTTCCTAATGAACCGGCCGTTGTTGGAGCCTGAAACTACCGCTTTACACATCGAGCATTGCGCGTTTGCGTCGTGGCTTAAGACAAGCACGACTGCTACCGCCAGCACCAAAAACAGAGGTACGCGCCAGTCGATTTTCATTACTGCTCCTCAGCAGGTGCCGGCGCAACTGGCGCCGACTCCTGAAACTTATAGCGAAGACCTGACGACCGGAAACTGTCAGGGAAAAACACAAATAGCAAACAAATACAAATTACTAACATCGGCACCAAGGTTAGAATCAAGCTCAACCGCTCAAACTTGAGGTGCATGAAATAGGCCACAATCAATGCCGCTTTTATGATCGACAACCCTAAAAGGATCGTCAACATAATGTGGATCGGCATTGTTTTGTAGGCGAGAAGAATCTCGACCAACGTTAACACCACCAACACAACCCAAACTGAGGTGAACAACTTGTTACTGCCGGCAAAGTGTTCTTCAGCGTGTGCGTTCATCTGGTTGGGTCCTCCACCGGATCCTTTTTAATGGCCCAAAGCTCCATGCATGTCGACGGACATGATGTAGATAAGCGGAAACACAAACATCCAAACGAGGTCTACGAAGTGCCAGTAAAGCCCGCTGATTTCAATATCCTCATGTTTGAGTTTCTTTACTCGTGCGGCAACGATTAAAAGGTAAACAGCACCGGTCGCTACGTGGAACATGTGTAGACCAGTAATAGCAAAGAACGTCGCACCAAACAGCGCGGTCGGGGGAGTGCCATCAGCTAAAGTAAAAACCTTGGCCCAATGTTCGGGCAGGTAGAATGGCCTGAGGCCTTCTTCGAGGAGGTGACTCCATTCGATCAAGTGGAGCACGATAAAGGCAACGCCGAAGAAGATCGTCGCCAGAATCCACAGCCTTGCTTTTGACTTGTCGCCCTTACTCGAAGCCGAAACTCCGAATACCATCGTGAGACTGGAAGACAAAAGGCAGAACGTCATCACGGATGAAAAGACGATACTCGGATAAAAAGGAAACGGCGTCGGCCAGTTGTTTGACGCCCGCAGATAGGCATAGCCCATCAGCAAAGCGGAAAACGTCAACGAGTCGGAAATGATAAAAAGCCACATTCCCAACTTGCGATGGCCAACGCGATAGGGAAAGGTCCCTCCGTTCCAGTCTACCGCGGGAAAATGTCCTGCACGTGCTTCAGTGCTCACCTGTCACCTCCAAAGGAATAGGAGTAGGAATAGGTAGATCCAAAGAGCGTCCATGAAATGCCAGTAAATCGTGACTGCGTCTGCTGCTCCCTGACGGCTGGATGTAACTTCCACCTCTTTGCTAAGGCGCGACCTAACCCACAGAAAAATCAGCGCCAGTAGCCCGCCAGCAAGGTGTACCGCGTGGGCCGCCGTCAACAGATAGAAAAAAGAACTATGCGGGTTGCTCGAAAGATAAACGCCCTGTCTCGATAGCTGTTTCCAGGCCACGAGTTGTGACGCCAGGAAAGCAAGCCCAAGAATCATCGTTATCAGTAACCATCGACCATAACCGCTTAAAGACGTCGCTTTCAGGTTGCGTCGAGCGAATTCTATCGTCACGCTGCTGATCAAAATGATCACAGTGCTCAACAGAAGCACGGGAGGCATTGTGATCGAAACCCAATCAGTCGATGAACCAGCTCGAACTATATAGGCGCTACTGAGCGCCGTGAACAGCATCGCGATCGATGCGAGCGCAACCCACATACCGACCCGATATCGATTCGCGCGGGGATCCGGATCAAAATGATCGTGACCATTCCTGCGCTTGCCGTTTCCGTTCGGACCCGGAAACTTTGAGCCGCCGCCTACACCTTTTTTTGTTACCGTCTTAGTGCTTGTGACCATTGTGGCCATTACCGCTTGTCACCTCTGCTCCAGCGTCTGT
>JBKPQV010000491.1:0-4476 GCA_046734235.1 Acidobacteriota bacterium | reverse complement strand
ACAAGGGAGAAAACCTCTTTGAGTGCCTCCCTATCCCCGTTTCCCCAGTCCAAAAGCAACTCACTGACGGGACAACCTGGCTCTGCGGTCATTTGCGGCCTCGCAGTTGTGAGAAGTTTGCCGAAGATACGAAACGTGATCTCCTGTGTCAACCGTTTTCATCTCGGTTTTCATAGCTGCCGTAGGTCCGAGTTAACAATCCTTTGAGGAGCGCCACTCTCACCTGCTGGAAACTTTCCATCTATCTGAGCCGCTTTGGTCCCGTTTTTCGATTGATAGGGTAAAGGTTCTATCGCAAAGACTCTTTCTTAGGACGGTGCCTGATAGAGGACGGTCAGGAATCGCTTTGCTGAAACGTTCGAAGGGCTCGTCCTCAGCTGCAGGAAAAGGAGAAGAAAAATGAAAGTTATGAGGAAAACATTGTCGTCAATGTCTGGAATTTCAGGACTTCTTGCTGTAGCAGTTTTCGTCCTGACGCTGGTCGCACCGGTGCGGGCACAGGAGCGGGAGTACACAACGATTGCTCCTCCGGGAGCTCGGTCGAGCACCGCCTTCGGGATCAATGCCCGAGGCGATGTCGTAGGGACATTTGTAGATCAGAGTTTCGTACAGCACGGCTTCCTATTGAGGAAGGGCGATTTCACGGTAATTGATTTCCCCGGGGCCCGGGGCACCATCGCACGCGGGATTAGTCCTGACGGCGAAATTGTCGGCACCTATTCGTTGCCGGGTGATTCTTCTGTGTTAGGGTCGCGCGGATTTCTGCTCACAAAAAAAGGAGAATTCGGAAACGTCCACTATCCGGGCCATACGTGGGAGGTAGCGCAACGGATTTTGCCCGACGGCACGATCCTCGGCTGTTACCACGATCAGGACCAGATGGCGACGATGAAAGGTGTAATCATCGGAAGAGACGGCGCGTCGGAGATTGATACTTTCGGCTCGATGAATAACGGAGCGACGCCGGACCTCCAGCTGATGGTCGGCTTTTGGTTCAACATGATGGACAACCAGTCACAAGGTTACATTATTGAAAACGGCGTCTTCACCTCATTTATGGTGCCCGGCTCCAATGCGACCAATGCCTGGGATGTCAATCCCGACGGCGCGATAGTGGGCGTTTATAGTGTTGGGACCACCGTTCGCGGTTTTGTCAAAACCGGAGAGACCTACATCACGATCCATTACCCGGGATCGACCGTGACCCGCGCGTTCGGCATCAATGCCAGAGGCGACATTGTAGGCAATTACGTGCTGGGCGGCGTGACCTCCGCCTTTCTCGCACGCAAGGTCGAAGACTAACGATGCGGAGACCAAAGCGCTCTTGGCGATAAGCTTTAGCGCGAACGTAACCTTCAGAGTGCCGCATGATCAGAGAGCCGGCGGGTTTTGCTAACGGATATGTACGCTACACATCTGGGTTGAGGACAAGAAATGAAAGCGTTTCCTCAACGTTGGCCCAGCGTATAGAGTGCCTCCTTACACACTGACAAAAAGCTGAGTGTTCGAATTGCCGATGCTGGGCGCACCGTTTTGCGAGTTAACTTACTCTGTAATACTGTTGTGCCCTTTAGCCTCCACGGAGTTTCGGTATATGAACACATCTAGGGCGTTGGTTTGAATTCGTATGAAGATAAGACTCACGACAGCATTAGTCCTTTCTCTTATTGCACTCTCTTGCACAAAATCCGGCTTGAATTCCGGACAAGAAGCTGAATTGCAGTCTCGGCCTAATCCCGTCCAGGTCGGCGAACTGGCACCGAATTTCACATTAGAGGATCAAAGTGGCCAGAAGGTGAAGCTCTCCGATCTCCGGAATGCTCCGACGGTGCTCGCTTTCTACCGAGGGAATTGGTGACCGTACTGTGCTCAGCAGTTAGCTGAGTTACGGTTTTTGAGAAAACCGAGCGAATCACTGAACGTGCTCGCGATTAGCGTTGATAATCCGGGACAGAGCAGAGAGTTTGCGGAAAAAATCGCCGCTGATGGTAAGGGCAAGGTTGATTACCCGATTCTTTCCGATCCTGGGCATAGAGTAATCGATGCATTTGGAATTCGGGATCCCGATTACAACGGGCAGAAGTTTGAAGGTATTGCTCGGCCGACAGTTTATGTCATTAACAAAGATGGCCGTGTGACTTGGATGAAGGTTGAGCTGAACTATAAGGAAAGACCGACAAACGCAGATATTAGAGCCGCACTCGAGGCGGTAGGTAACTGATGAGATATCGAAAGTAATCGGTTCACCGAAAGTTGCTGATCAATACTACGTCGCTCATCACGACACCGCGACTAACAATTAATTGCTTGCCGTCTCCCGCCCAATCAAACGAGAAGATGCGATCGGATCTGAAATTCGTCAGTTGTTTTGCTGGTCCATCTGAAATGGGCTGACTAAAAAGATTTGAAACATTACCGATTGTTACCGCATACGTTAGGGCCTTGCCATCCAATGCCCAGCGCAACGCGGAACTTGCCGAATCAAACAGTGGAGCGTCTGCCAGTTCAAAAGTGCGAATGGGTTCGCCTCCGTCGACATTGAATACAGCTATCTTAGTTCGAGCGTTGGGCTGGTCATCCCGATAAAAACACGCTATCGATTTTCCATCCGGGGAAACGGTGGGATTGGTCGTATATCTATCGATGATGTGTTGCGGTGCTCCGCCGTCGATTGACACGCGCCACACCGTGGGCTTTCCGGCTCCCAATAGTGTGTAGACCACCCATTTACCGTCGGGCGTACAGTTTGGATTGTTTTCTCCACTACCACTAGTTAATCGTTTAGGATTTGTTCCGTCAGCGTCCAGACGCCATATATTGGATGTTCCAGAACGATCAGATACGAAGATGATGTATCGTCCGTCGCGCGTAACTATTGGTTGACTGTTATTACCTGCGTTGGTGGTTAACTGGCGCTGATTGCTGCCGTCAGCATTCATCACCCACAGATCCATATTGCCGCTCACATTCGATGAATAAACCACTTTCCGTCCGGGCATGTAAGCAAGCCCCTCCCGTCCATCAAGCCGTGAGCCGGAGGTAATTTGCTGAGGTTGATTCCAATCAGTGTTAGTAATCAACCAGAGGTTGCAGGTAGCCGTCGATTGTAACGTCACTAGTCTCGTAGAATCCGATGTAATGCTGATACCGTGATAATTGTTTAGATCGTTCGTAATTCGACGAACCTGACCCTCCGGGTAGCTAAGGTGCCAGAGCTGTTGAGAGGTGGCAGCAGGTGAATTCTGATCAGAACCGGTAAAGATAAGGCCTGTGGAGTCAGGAACCCACTCGATGTCACCCATCGAAGGCCAAGTTTGATTACCTAGCTGTTTTTCTTTCGAGTCGTTAAGGGAAATCTCGACAAGATAATTATTATGAGTCGGCACAAAACTGCCTGCCGCACAAACAAGGGAATTGTTTTTGGGCGACCACGACAGCGATTTGAAGAAGTTCGGTAATTTACGTGCGGCGACTCTCTGTTCATTGCTTCCTGTTGCGTCCGCTACAAACACGACGTCTTCACCGATATCAGCTATATTGCGTATAAAAGCAATCTTCTGTCCGTCTCGCGACAAGGTCACACCGCCAGTTACATTGGAAATCAGTTTTCGGCCCGTCCCTCCTAATGTGGGAATCGAATAAAGGTTTGGAGTGAGGCTGTTTCGATCGGTGGCGACGTAATAAACAAAGTCGCCGTCTGAGGAGAAAATGAGTTTTTCGTATCTAATGTCGGAAGGCGGCACGACCTCTACATCGCTGCTGGTGTTTACCTGTCGGATACGAAGACTCTGCTGTCCATTCTGAGCGGCGACGTGAACAACGTATTTGCCATCAGGTGAGATCGCTGCCTTGTCCGCCGCGCCCGTGCTTGTCAGACGAGTCACTCGCATGTTTGCGGCAGACTCTTCTGGACGTTTGGCGCCAATCCAATGATTTATGACAACGACAGCTCCGATAACAAGTGCTAAAGTTAAGATGGCGGCAAGAATCCTGGAGACAATTCCGAATCTGCGGTTTTCTTTCGGGGTTGGTGTTTCCGTTGCAGTAGATCGCGCTCTATCTATAGGTCCGGTTGCGGTTACGTTACCGCCGATATCACTCTGACTAGGAAGCTCTGAACTGCGGTTCGCTGACATTGGTTCAACCGAACGCTCGATTTCCGCATTGAATTCAAGATCGCGTCGAAGATTTTTCAAATCGATCGCCATTTCCTTAGCCAGGTGATAGCGCTCATCGGGATCCTTCCTGAGCGCCTTACGAACAATCCGCTGCAGTTCTTGCGGAACGTTCGCCGAAAAACGCTGTAGAGGAACCGGCTCAGTTGTGAGGATCGATGCAACAACATCGCTCGCACTGAGTCCATGGAATGGAAGTCGACCGGTTACCAACTCATACAGAATTACTCCCAAGCTCCAGATATCTGTGCGCTCATCTAATTGAAGACCTCGCGTCTGCTCAGGAGACATGTAATTGGCG
>JBKPQV010000490.1:0-12030 GCA_046734235.1 Acidobacteriota bacterium | reverse complement strand
CCCTCACCCTGATGCATCAGAAACCAGACGAACATTGGACCATCGCAAAGTTGGCATCTGCAGTCGGAATGTCTCGCTCACCCTTTGCTACGAAATTCACCTCTCTCATTGGAGAACCACCGCTCGCCTACCTGACGAAATGGCGCATGAATCTGGCCACCGGTTATTTACGTGACGAACAGCTTAGTATTCGCGAAATCGCAGAGCGCGTTGGCTATGAATCGCAGGCGTCGTTTACCAATGCGTTCAAGCGCAACTTCTCAATCTCGCCACGAGAATATAAAGAGAAGCACAAGCCAATGGTTCCTTCGTTCAAGCCATTGGCTTCGTCTAGTGCGGGGCTATCAAACTGATAATCCCAGACTAAACTGACTACAATTCAGAAGACTATCGGAAGATTGCTTGGAATGATGGAGTGAGGGGTTGAACTAGTAAACCCAATGTTTCTCAGTGCAGCTGCCTTGTGGTTTCCTCTGTGATGCTGGACCGAGATTTTTGCGGTAACTCGGACGGTAGAGCGGTGGTTGTTTCTGCTGGAAGGCGTTCCGGGTCCTGTTTTGCGACGCGTGGAAGATTGCGTTTATAGATCCAAATGTCCCAGATCCCAGTCGTAATAGATATGAACGCAAGTATGAGCATGAAGACACCGTAGCCAATCGCTCCATGCCAGAGGAACCCGCAACCAACAACCATCAAGGCAACAAAGGCAATCAAATTAAAAATGCCATTACGCAAATTGTGTTGGAATCTATTCTCAAAGTAAGCGTCGAGTGAAGCTGCAACTCGCAGAGGAAGACTCCTACTCATGACCTTCGAGACCGCGCGCAAGTCCCTGCCACAAACCCGGCAAAACCTTATGTCTTTGTCGTCTTTATTATCTGTTCCGCAAGCTGGGCAATACATCGTGGGGCCTCGATACCACAACCAAATAATAATGTAGTACGAGGGTACGATAAATGGGGTTCGATATTAACAAAGATTTTCATCCATGGTTGGCGCCACGTCTTGTCCGAAGGTGGTCAGACATTTAAAGCGAGACTTCTATTGACCGTATATGGATCACTTTCATGCTCCTCTTGTTAGCCCCTCAGCTGTGTGACCTGTAGGATATTGCCGCAGGTATCGTTCAATCTTGCGATCTTGGAGCCGGTCACGTCCGTTGGTGGCATGCTGATTTCTGCGCCTAGCGCTTTCATACGCTCGCAATCGGCCTGCACGTCGTCGGTAAAGAACATGGCCGCGGGCTGACCCTGCTGGAACAGCGCTTGGTGGTAGGCTTTGGCCGCAGGGTTGTCGTTGAGCGCCAGCTGCAGCTCCGTGCCCTCCGGTTCCTCGGGCGACACCACCGTGAGCCAGCGAAACTGCCCCTGGCTGAAGTCCGCTTTCTTCACGAAGCCCAGCACCTCGGTATAGAAGCGTAAGGCCTTCTCCAGGTCATCGACATAAATGCTGGTAAGTTTGATCTTCATCGTTTCCTCCTGTAGTCATGACGGATCGAACCTCGGAAATGTGACAGAACAATGTGATGAGAGGCATCATTCATGATTGAATGAAATGACCTTTCTATCCGCAGGTCTGAAATACCACGACACCACGGTCAAGATCAGAAGTAGCAACGAGGGAAATATTTCCTTCACGGGATCCCCTAATGCGATATGTGAAAATATCGCCCCCGACATAACAAAGAAAAAGCCTGCATAAGCCCATTCCTTTAGTAAAGGAAATTTAGGAACAAGCACCGCTCCAACTCCCAAGAACTTCCAAATACCTAGCACTGTCAATAAATAGACAGGATAGCCCAAATGTATAACCATATCTGCGCCACCTTGTCCTTCCTTCGCCTTGAATAACTGTACTGCTGCGGTTGATACCATTCCTAATGCGAGCCAAATGGTAGCGGTCCAATAGATAATTCTATTTATCTTAGTCATAATTTGCGCTTGCGGGATGATCAGTGCGGGATTCTTCATTCGTACTTGCATGATTCTTCCTCCTTTAAAAATCTAGGGTCTGTGACAGCTTTCAAAGCGCCCAAACAGCCGGTTTCATAGCCGCTCAGTACCATGACGAGTTTCATCGATGAATTGTGACAGGACATTGTGATCCCACCACTGCGCGCCCAAAAGCGTGGCAATCAAGTTGTCTCAACGAGTCGATTGTCACAGTGGAGCAAGTTTTTTCGTCAAAGTATTAAAGGACAAGGAAGCTAAAACTATGACCGATGACCGGGCTCAACAGCTGGGACAGCTCTTCGAATCTGAGCGTGATCATTTATGCGCTGTGGCTTACCGAATGCTCGGTTCCGCAAACGAGGCTGAGGACGCGGTACAGGAAACGTGGTTACGGCTTAATCGTTCCGACGCTGGCGCGATCGAGAACCTCGGTGGGTGGCTGACCACCGTCGTTGCGCGCGTGTGCCTGGACATGTTGCGCTCACGCAAGTCGCAGCGCGAAGAATCGCTTGATTCTCAGTTAACAGAGCCGTTGGGTGAAAGCTCTCATGCAAAGAACCCTGAGCAGGAAGCGATCCTCGCCGATTCAGTGGGCGTCGCTTTGTTGGTGGTGCTGGACACTTTGACACCTGCTGAGAGACTGGCCTTTGTGATGCATGACATGTTCAGTGTGTCATTCGACGAGATTGGCTCGATCATCGGACGATCTCCGGCGGCCGCCAGGCAACTTGCGAGTCGCGCGCGCCGTCGGGTCCGAGGAGCGGACAGAGTCGAACGCGTCGAGCTTAGCCACCAACGAAAGGTAGTCGATGCCTTTCTCGCAGCCTTGCGGGCTGGAGACTTTGAAGGATTGCTTGCGGTACTCGATCCAGATTTAGTTTTTCGTTCGGACATGTCGGGCGCACCGGCAGAAGTTCATGGCGCGCGCAATTGGGCCCAGGGCGCGATCGCTTTTCCGCAGCTGGCGAGTTTGGTGGAGCCCGCGCTGGTAAATGGATCAATTGGTTTAGTCTTCGCGCCGCGCGGTCGCCTTTTGAGAGTCGTTACCTTTGAGATTATTGGCGAGAAGATCGTAAGTGGCGACGTTATTACGAATCCCGAGCGCCTGAGGCAACTCGACTTATCGGCGTTAAGCGAGTGAGGTTGTGTTCGCAAACTCGGGGCGACGATTGATTTTGACCTTGAGCTACTGAAACTTCAAAACAGGAAAGCCACTAGGAACTGACTTCGGAATCAGCTTCTTCTGGACTTCGGGCGTAGCTCGTCTATCGAGCAATGCATTGCGAACAAAATCTACCAGTTGCTGAAACTCGTCGTCCGTAAGTTTGATCGGAGTGTTGAGAATCGGATCGACGCGGGCCAAGACCGGTTCTACCGGACCCATTGGCGCCATCAGATCTGGGTCGATACCAGCTGCCCTCGGATTGTAGCCGCGCGCTGAGGCAAAGACGTCCAGGTGATGTTGAATCGCGTCTTCCAACCGAGTGAAAGCGCCGTTGTGGAAAAAGGTTGGTTGCAGTGCGACGTTTCTCAGCGGCGACGTGCGGAACTTGTAACGATCGAGGGAGTTGCCGGTAACTTGCTCGAGTCCAAAATCTTCATTCATTGCCGGCCCATCAAAGGATACATTCCCGATCGCCGGTGCGATTTGTGGAACACCAATGACGTGTTGTGAAAAATCACTGAACATCTCGTTGGAGCTGCCTGAGACCTTATGACACTCCACGCAACGCGCCTTGCCGAAGAAGAGTAATGCGCCTTTCTTTTGCTCTCCTGTCAGCGCATTCCTCTGACCTCTTGCAAACGCATCAATGGGTGCGTCTGCAAAGACCAACGAAAACTCAAATTCAGCGATCGCCAGACCGAACATGTCGAAACTAATCGGTTCACCCCGGCGAACCGCGTCAAAGATCTTTCCAAACCTCTTCGTGTATTCGGGCACATTGTTGATTCGTCTGAGCACCTCGTGACGAATGTCGAAGTTATCTCCGGGAAAGGTGAAGCCCGCAACTTCCACTCGTTCTGTAGGCGGGATGAAAGCCTGAGCAACCAGCAAGTGAGGCTGGTACGAAAGCGTTCGTCCTTCCGGCAAGGGAAACTCAAACCCGGCGCTATTATCAAATGGATCATTAGAAAGAGCAGCGAAGCGCGAGTTCCACATCAGGTTCGGAAAGAACGCGGTGTTGATGACCATCGGCGTCCGGCGTTGATTTCGTGGGCCAGCGCGATCGGGACCGACGATCCCGTTGTTATCGATCCCGATTGCGATTGACTGAGAATCTCCAAAACCATTGGTAGGCGAGTGACAGCCCGAGCAGTTGTTATCGTTATTCAATCCGCCGACCGTGTCGAAGAACAGCAGCCTGCCGACATCTACCAGTTGGTTATCAAGCTTACGACCGAGTCGCTGTTCGAGAGTTGACTCGATTCGACCTGTAAAACCATGCTGAGTGAGCACCGCGGTGAGTTGTTCATCCAGTGTCTCACTGCTGACCACAAACGTGCTCAAGAGTAAAAGAGCGATGACTATAATGCAGATTCTCATTGGTCCACCTCGAATTGTCTGTATCACTCAGTGCGAGGATTGTGCTGCTCAAACATACCGTTCGGATCGTGCAGCCAAATCCAGGCTGTCAATTCCCAAAGCCCAACGCCCTCGCTGTCCTCGCGCCAATGATCTGCATCGCCAGTGAATCCTTCTGGCGCTACACCAGGTGATAATGACAACGGCACCACATATTCCACGGCCACTAATCGCCATCCGTCTCCATCCCGAACGTATAGAAGGATCTCCGGCCGGGTCGGATCGAACTCGCCGTCAAGCAACGACGGATTCAGCCAGTGACAGCCCTCGCCTTCCTCGCAGAAGTCCAGATTGATGTAGCCCTCTGCCTCCGCCTGCTCCACCCGATGAAATCGAGCAGTTGCTCCCCGAGCTCTTGCAAGGTCCGCAAGATTTTGAGGTGAGAGTTGATCGTTTACGCTGGTTGGTGTTGCTCCCAACGTGGTGCCGACAAGTGTTAGAGCGAGTATCAAACTAACAAACGCTTTCATTTGAGTCTCCTTTGTTTCGGGTCTTAGTTATCCGTCACCAGTGCCAGACTTGATCGTAGTCCTCCATCAAGAGCGCGACATCGTTACGGTGGATGAATCTCACTGCGTCAATGCAGCGCGAGAGATTCACGCCTCGCTCTTCAAGATCTTCGCGGACCGCAAAGACCGGCACGCCTTTTTCCTGTAACCTCTTAAGGTCTTCGTTAGGCCGGGCGGGATGATTGATTCCGATAGTGCCGATCTTTATTGGCGGACATTCTTGTGGGACGAGATAGTTGACAGCGTTGGACCTCAGCAATACGCCAAGCTCAGCGCCCGCATTCTTCAGGGCTCCGCTGAGCCACAAGATCGTGTCGTCCTGTTCTTCTAAAGTGGCCCGGTAAGCTGTTTCAACGATATTGAGAATCTTCATATTTACCTCCTGGCCTTCATTTGGTAGGAATCACAAGAGTGTTTGTTGATTCGCTCGCCATCTTGAAGAAGTCAGCGGGACTTCCCCGCCGTACGCCATCGACGATGTTCGCTGCACCGCGTTCGTCCACACAGAGGCCGCAGTTAACCCATGTCAGGCTGGGCTTGTCGTTGGCCATTGCCAACAATGAGTTCACGAACGCTTTGGTAGTGGGATGTTCTTCCTCGTCCATGCTTGTGCCTTTTACGGGGTTGGCGTGAGGCGCCTGATCTTTCAGAGCCAGGCAAACAGCGCCTTCGTAGGCGAACACGTTGACATTAATCCCCTGTTCCAGAGCCGCTGAAATGATTCGCAAAGCAGTAGTCGAATTAGCCGATTCGTACGGCGGATCCATTAGTGCCAGCGTCAGAGTTCGCTCCTTCATAGTCCCCCCTCAGTGAATTGTTGTTCAATGTACTAATGCCAAATAGCTTTGGTGTTTTCCTGGGTAATCGCGTCAACTAACCAGTCAATTCCTGATGCACGGATACCCTTGGCGAGTTCCTCGGTTGTAATACCGCGCTCGCGCAGTGAGAGGTCATCTGCAAGCAAGATCACGCCCGCTTCCGCCAGACGCCGCAGTCCGCCGGTGTTGTTTCGGCCGGCAAAAACTCCGTTCTGGACCAGAAATATCGTGACCGGATGGCCACGTTCCTTAATGGCCAGGGCCGTTTGTTCGACAAACTCCGTGTCGCGCGATTCAAATGGGTCTCGCGATTCGATAAGAACGTAGTTGGTCATTCATGTTCTCCTCATGATTCCCCGCGACTCTCCTTATGGGGATGACTTTCACCCAGTAAGCGAGAATTGCGGGAAAAGCGGCTCAGAGCGCCCGGAATTTTTTTGAGCGTTGAGCAGCCTGCGTTAGAATTCGCCATCCTGACACCGGTGAGGAGCGCCTGTTGAGATGACCGGACCCCAAACACATGAAGTGACGCAGTTGCTGATCGACTGGAGTAACGGCGACAAGGCTGCGCTCGACAGGTTGATCCCAGTAGTTGAACAAGAGTTACGACGTCTGGCGCATCACTACATGAGTCGGGAACGCGAGGGGCACACACTACAAACCACGGCGCTTGTTAACGAGGCGTTCGTGAGGCTGGTCCATCGCAAAAATGTCCAATGGCAAAACCGTGCTCACTTCTTTGGCATTGCCGCTCAGCTGATGCGCACAATTCTCGTGGACCACGCCCGCAGTCACGCTTGCGCAAAGAGAGGTGGTGGGGCCAACAAACTTGAGCTGAATGAAGCGCTGGTGGTCTCGCAGCACAAAGCGTCCGAGGTAATCGCTTTGGACGAAGCCCTAAAGCAGTTGGAGCTTCTCGATCCGCAGCAGAGCCGGATCGTGGAGCTCAGGTTTTTCGGCGGTCTGACGGTCGAAGAAGCAGCGGAAGTCCTGCACGTCTCACCCGCAACGATCAAACGAGAATGGAGCACTGCAAAAGCCTGGCTCTATCGTGAACTGGCAAGACAGTAGAAGGTCCACTTCTATGACCCCCGAACGGTGGCAGCAGATAAAAGCTCTATTGCAGGAAGCGATAGAACGTGATCCTCTTGAACGAAAGACTTTTCTCGATGAAGCATGTGCAGGTGATCCTGGCTTACGTGCTGAAGTCGATGCGTTGCTCGATTCACACGCGCGCTCCGGCGACTTCATCGAGTCGCCTGCATACGAGGTATTGGCAGATTCACTCACACAAACAGACCTGGTTCCCGGCAAGGTAATTGGTCCTTACGAGATTATTCACCGTCTCGGCTCGGGAGGAATGGGCGATATCTATCTTGCAGAAGATACTCGGCTCGAGAGGAAAGTCGCGCTCAAATCCCTTCCGGAGCACTTCACCAAAGATCCCGAACGCGTTCGTCGCTTTCAACTCGAAGCAAAAGCAGCCTCAGCGTTGAGTCATCCGAACATCATCACAATCTATGAAATCGGACAGTTAGACCACCTGCATTACATCGTATTCGAATTCATCGACGGGCAAACGCTCCGCCAGCGCATGACGACTGCGCCACTCACGATCGCTGAAGCGTTGAGTGTAGCGAGCAGCGTAGCTGCCGCGTTACTCGGCGCACACGAAGTCGGTATCGTGCATCGCGACGTCAAACCGGAAAACATCATGATGCGGGCGGACGGCTTCGTGAAAATGCTCGACTTCGGATTGGCGAAGTTAACTGAGTGGAAACCGTCACAGTCTGAAGCGTTCACCCTGTTTCAAACCGAGCAAGGAATCGTGATGGGAACTGCCCCGTACATGTCACCGGAACAGGCGCGTGGACTCAGCATCGATCCGCGGACCGACATCTGGAGTCTCGGCGTGGTCCTTTACGAGATGGTGGCGGGCCGGCAGCCGTTTGAAGGACCAACCAGCACCGACGTGCTGGTCGCAATTCTTGGTCGAGAACCTGTACCGCTGCCGAGATACAGGCCTGAGGTTCCGACGGAGTTGGAATGGATTATCAAGAAAGCGCTCCGCAAGGATCGAGACGAGCGATATCAAACGGCCAGAGAGTTTTTGGCTGACCTGAAGAACCTCGCCAAAAGTCTGGACTTCGAGCAAGAGTTGGAACGTTCGCTCGATACGACTGACGCTCGAAGTCCTGTTTATCAGTCGCAAGCGAAGTCGTCGAGTCCGGCGATCGATTCGCTGGCTATCCTTCCGTTTCAGCACAACGCGCCCGAGCCTGGCTCCGAGTATTTTAGCGATGGCATCACGGAGTCGATGATCAATGCACTCTCACGCCTGCCGGGACTCCGCGTAATGGCCTGGAGCACCGTCTCACAGTACAAAGGTCAACAATTAGATCCGCGACGGGTGGGCCGCGAACTCCGAGTTCGCGCTGTCCTCACGGGCAGGATGATGCAGTCAACCGATCGTCTGGTAATCAAGCTGGAACTCGTTGATGTGAGCGACGGCTCACAACTCTGGGGCGACAACTACACTTGCAATCCAGCGGATGTGCTCGACCTCGAGGCACAGATTTCGAGTGAGATTTCAGAGCGACTGTTACTACGGATTACGAACGAAGAAAGAAAACAACTTTCTAAACGCCCGACCGATAATGTCGATGCTTATCACGCGTATCTCAAAGGACGTTACTGCTGGAACAAACGCACAGACGAGGACGTGAGGAACGCCATTGAGTACTTCAAAAAGGCCATCGATGCGGATCCCACTTATGCGTTGGCCTACGTCGGACTCGCTGACTCGTACCTGGTTCTCGGAGGTTTTGGCATTGCCACACTCGCGCCAAAAGACGCCTATCCCAAGGCGCGTGAAGCGGTCGAGCGAGCTCTCGAGATCGATGACACGCTAGCTGAAGCTCACGCATCGTTCGGATATTGTCTCGCAAACTACGACTGGAACTGGACCGCGGCCGAACGCGAATTCAATCGGGCTCTGGAACTAAAGCCCGCTTATGCAGTTGCGCACCACTGGTATGGCTTCATCTTTCTGGCTGCCTTTGGCCGTTTGGATGAAGCGATCGCAGAGATGCAACGTGCCCTTGACCTCGACCCGCTTTCGCTGCCTGTCGGTTCAAACATTGGGTTGGTGCTGTATCTCGCACGCCGCAACGACGAGGCGTTGGCTCACTTTCGGCGCAATCTCGAGATGGACCGAAGTTTTGTCTACACGCACTGGGAGATGGGTCTTGCATATGAACAATGCGGCAAATATACGGACGCAATCGCCTCGTTTCAGAAAGCAATTGCACTCTCGGGAACAAGCACGCTTCCTCGGGCTTTATTGGCACGCACCTATGCGTGCTCGGGAAAAAGAAGCGAGGCGTTAGGATTGCTTGATGAACTATTCGAACTCTCCACCCAACACTATGTATCTCCGTACCGGATCGCCGCCGCTTATGCTGCACTGGGTGATAAAAATCGCGCGTTTCAGTGGCTCGAGCACGCATACGAGGCGTGTGATGGTTGGCTGATCTGGCTGGCAGTCGATCCGGTTGTCGATAGCCTTAGGTCAGACGACCGATTCACGGAACTTCTCCGTAGGATAGGTTTACCAACAGGGGATGGTGTACCAAAGCGAGAGTCAGTCTCTCGCTTGATCGCATCGACGCAGGATGGAGCACAGCCGCGCCAGAGTTTCCTCACACGATTTGGAGCCGTTACGCTGGTCGCACTTCTGGCTGTCTTGCCGATAACCACCGGTTATTTGTTGTTCAAGTTCTTCGGCCAAAGAAGAACGGCAAAGAGTCCAGAGCCTGCTAGTTTTCAACAGGTGACATACCAGTCTGGTCCGGAGTTCTTCCCTTCGCTCTCGCCGGATGGAAAATCAACTGTTTATGCGAGCCGCGCGTCTGGTAACTGGGACATCTACTTTCAGCGAATTGGCGACGGGAACCTGATCAACCTAACGAAGGATTTCGCAACTGATGACTCTCAGCCCGCTTTCTCGCCCGATGGTCAGCGCATAGCATTTCGCTCAGAACGCGATGGCGGTGGTGTGTATGTAATGAACGCGAATGGAGCAACGCCTGTTCGCATCTCGGACTTCGGCTATTCGCCTTCATGGTCACCTGATGGCGGACAGATCTTTGTTGGCACTGAGAAGATTCCGCAGCCTTCAACGCGCCCGACAAAAAGTCAGCTTTGGATGATTGAATTGAAGTCGGGGCAGAGACAACGTATCTCAGAGGGTGATGCCCTGCAACCGACGTGTTCTCCTCACCAGAAGCGGATCGCTTATTGGAGCCGGCCCGACCGCTATGGACAACGCGAACACATTTGGACCATTCCCGTCAGCGGCGGTGAACCTGTTGCAGTGACTGACGGCTCTTCCACCGATCTCAATCCGGTGTGGTCGCCCGATGGAAAGTACTTGTACTTCTCGAGCAATCGCGGTGGCAGTTCGAATATCTGGCGCGTGGCCATTGATGAAGATACCGGTGTCGTGTCAGGGACCCCTGAAACCGTCACTTCAATCGGCGCTACTACCTCTGTTCTATATCTCAGTTTTTCTCGTACGGGCCAATTGGCGTATTCCGCGCAGACCGACATAAGAAATCTGCGCAGCATCGCCTTTAGTCCTACATCGGGAGCTCTCGGCAAACCAGTTGCTGTTACTCAAGGCTCGTTGCAGTTATGGTTTCCGGATGTATCGCCGGATGGCGAGTGGCTGACGGCGTATTCGATGGGCCAGCAACGACACATCTATATCATGCGCACGGATGGTACGAACCAGCGTGATCTCACACCCGATAATTATCGTCATGCCTGGCCGCGCTGGTCTCCCGATGGACAACGCATTGCGTTTACGTCGCGCCGCACTGGTGACTACGAGCTTTGGATAATGAATCGCGACGGCTCGAGTTTGCGTCAGTTGTCTCAAAGCGGTGGCGGTCATTACTCACCATGGTCCGCTGATGGCAGTATGATCGCGTACTCCATTCACACACCAAAGAACGATTGCGTCATCATTAATCCCAACAAGGCGTGGAACGATCAGAAATTTGTTTATCTGTCACCGCTGAGCGATGCAAGCTTGTCTTTCGAAGGATGGTCCTGGTCTCCTGATGGAAAGAAGTTGGCTGGCATAAGACACCTGCCGAATGGAGTCCATTCAGGCATTGGAATCTATGATCTAGAGACAAAGACTTATGATTGGTTAACTGATTTCGGCGACTGGCCCATTTGGCTCAACGACAATCGTCACTTCTTGTTTGTGAGCCAGGGAACTATCTATCTTTTTGACACGAACTCGCGAAATTATCAGCAGCTATTTGTAGTCACGGATCAGGATGTGGACATCGGCAGTCCCGCGCTTTCGCGCGACAACCGCACGCTTTATTTCACGTATGTCGCGGCAGAGGCCGACATCTGGCTCATGGATCTCGTCGGGAAATAACGCCTATTAAAAGGCATCCTTTCAGGATGCAAAGCTCTGGTTGCACTTCCGCTGCTCTGCGTAGCAAATGGTCAAGTTCTTGTTTTTCTAGCAAGTTTCTCCCGTCCTGTAAGGACAAAAGTTAGTAGCCGGGGGCGGAGCGGCTTTGCGCGAAGCCCCCGGGCAAAGGCAAGGATATGTAGGACCCTGAAAGGGTCGAACACACATCGGTTTGACCCTTTCAGGGTCTAATCAAAGACGGGCTCTGTTCCGTGGGCTTCGCGCAAGGCCGCTCGCCCACGGCTATTAACTTACATCCTTTCAGGATGATCTTTGGTTGCGGCTTCGCCGCGCTGCGTAATCGGCGGAATCTGCGGATACCTTTCCTTTCACCGCATCTTCTACTAGCATCCTTCCCACTACTCCTCTAGAATTGTTGACCCTTATCCATTACTTCTTGGCCCCCCTGTTTGAAAGGACACGTCCATCCTTCAAGAAGGCTCCTCGGTTTCTCACTACAGAATCCACTCCAAGATTGGCGCGGGTGGCATGGGCGAGGTTTATCTGGCGACTGATACTCTTCTCGATCGCAAGGTTGCTCTGAAGATCTTGCCGGCTGAGGTTACTTCAAATGGGCAGCGCGTTCGCCGGTTTCTTCAGGAGGCAAAAGCAGCTTCCTCACTCAATCATCCACACATCATCACCATCCACGAGGTCGGCCAGGCTGACT
>JBKPQV010000489.1:0-9602 GCA_046734235.1 Acidobacteriota bacterium | reverse complement strand
AACTTTTGATGTCGCTACTTATGGCAATTCCGCAAACGGTATTGAGGGCCCATCAAAAATCAACGTGTTCAATCTAAACTTGTTCACGACAATTTCATCAAGCAAGGTCAATGAAGCTCACTTCTCCTACACTCGGGAGCTTCGACCGCGAGGAACGATTCCTTCAAATGTTCCGGCAGACACGGGCGTGGGCTTCGCGCCAAGTTTCCGTTTTGGCAATCCATTCTTCCTCCAACCTGCTGTTGATGAGTTACTTTGGCGAACACATGCGAAGGATAGCTTCTCCTGGATCACGGGTGATCACACTGTGAAGTTTGGCGGAGAGTGGATTCACACACTGAACGACCAGGTCTTCCGCGGATTCTTTACCGGACGTTATATATTCGACTCCGCGGCAGGATTTCTGCGCTATGCTTCTCCGCAAGCTCCAGGTGGCTTCGGCCCAACAGTCGCTGAATGCTTCAATTCAGCAGGAGCCTTTACTGGCTGGCGAACACCAGCACTGGGTGAAGCCTGTCCGACTGGATCATCTGCGGGTGGCCCGTTGCTGCTTTATTTGCAGAATGGAATTTCGACTGGTATTAGCGGCGCTCCTCCTCCGGGAAAGAGCAAAATAACTAACGACGATTACGGTCTTTTCATTCAAGACAGCTGGCGAATGCGTCCAAATCTTACGTTAAATTACGGACTACGGTGGGAAGCCCAGATCTTTCCAGAGCCAGTTGCTTCACCATCCCAGACCGCGTATGCGTCACTGTTAACCAATCCAAACTTCCCATCCGATGGAACGCTTCACAGTCCGAAGAAAGAGTTCCAGCCACGCGTTGGACTCTCGTGGGATATTTCGGGTAAAGGCACCTCGGTACTGCGCGCCAGTTACGGAATTTTCTATGGCCGGCAGAACATGTTGTCTCAGGTTGGTTCGATTACGGACAATGGCGTGCAACAGTTCGGCATCGCCTGCGGATCCAGCTTCGGCTGCAGTAACGGTCGTCCCTTGCCAGTGTGGCCAAATATCGTGAATGTCCCACCACTGGGCGGACTCCCCGCATTCGCTTCGATTCGAGTGTTCAGTAAAGACTATGCGAATCCGCGCATCTATACGACCAACGTCCAATTTGAGCAACAACTTGCCCAGGATTTCACGGCCTATTTTGACTTCACCCACTCAAAAGGCGTCCATCTGACGAGATTTCTTAATCTTAATCGAACTGGACCTCCGCCACTTCCTGCTACCGCTCTCTTCCCATTATTTGGCGATGTCTTTGTGACGAGCGCAGTGGGTCAATCTCTCTACAACGGCTTTACCGCCGGTGTGAGAAAGAGATTCAGCAAACGCTATCAGTTTGAACTGAATTACACGTTGTCGAAGGATGAAGACGATGATTCAAACGAGCGCGATCCGTTTACCGATCGCTCGTTTACTCCCTTCAACCTTAGTTTTGATTACGCGGATTCGGACCGCGACATTCGACACAAGTTTAACTTCTACACCTTTATCGAACTCGGATGGGGTTTTGAAGGAAACTTCCGTGTCCAGGCACGCTCAGCTCAACCAATTACTCCGGCCACGCGAACAGCGACTAATCGCAACAGCCTGCGCAAAGACAATGAGTACTTCTCATTTGATTGGCGATTGCAGCGGCCGTTCAGATTTGGTGAGCGCTATGCCTTGATTCCGATGATCGAAATGTTCAATACCTTCAACAATGCAAACAACATCAATCCTTTGACGTCAGTAGCATTGTTTAATTTCGACGGATTTCTAAGGACGGGCGTAGGTGATCCAAGACAAGTACAGTTGGCGGTGAAGTTTACGTTCTAAACCAAGGCACTTGAAACAATAGAGATGGAGCGATCCATGGGGGTCGCTCCTTTCTATTTGTCATTGGTCATTTGACATTTACATTTGTCATTTTTCAGACCCTTCCGGGCATGAATCGGTCCGATGAACTCTGTGTGTGTTGGAATCTCAGATCGCAAATTTGAGATCTCACAGTAAAGGGAATTGAAACCAACACTGTGAAATTTCAAATCTGCGATCTGAGATTCAGCTCGCAGGCAGTGCAGCGGACCGATTGATGCCCGGAGGGTCTGACAAAATGACAAATGATAAATGTCAAATGACCAATGACCAATGACAAATAAGTCTTTGTCTCAAGGAAGCGCCAGATCCACGATCATCGGATTATGATCCGAGATACGATCCTTCAAACTGTAGTTCAAGCTCTTCAGCGTGCGTCCAAACTGGGGCGCAAAAATGTACGACTGCTCGCGATCATCCGGATCTGAAAGATGCGGCGGTTTGACGAAAATCCAGTCGAGTTTCAACTCGACCGTGATCTTCCCGGACAACTCGAGCGTACTCACAAACCCTTTGCTGCCACGTTCGTTTGAATCTGACAGTGTTTCCTCACTAGCGCCTGTAGACCTGCTTTTAGCTCCTCTAAAATCGAAGGCACCCCCATCAGCAAAACGGTAATCCTTAAGCACGTTGAAAAACTTTTCTTCAGGGTTCTCCGACACGAATCGTACGCTCTTTACAGTTGGATCGTTCTTCGTTCGTTGCATCTTCACAAAACCGAGCGTGACGTCGTAGAGCAGGCCAACACCAGTGGCGTATTTGATTCCCTGTGTTGCCCAAAACGAGGTGCTTCCTAATCGCTTCTTTACTTCTCGGTCGAACGAAGTTGGAGTTGAGTCGCTGCCAGACGTATTCATGTCACCGGCAACAACCACTGGATGATTGATATCCTTAATCTCAACTAGAACTTCCTGTAGTTGTTTCACGCGTTCACTCGGTTTCGCCTTGGCCTCGAGATGTGTGGCCACAATCGTTAGCGTATCTCCGGGAAAACCATTCTCCGCTACATCCGCCAACAACATCATGCGTCCGCCACGTCGCACCTCTCGCAAAATCTTTTCGCCAAATACCAGGCTTGCGCCTTTTTGCTTTCCCTTTTCTAACTTCGAGGTACCCTTTTTCTCGTCTGCATACCAATCGTGACCCTGACTCACAAAACGAACTAGTCGGACATTCGTCAGCGGAAACCTGCTGAGAATGGCGGTGCCGTGCAAGCCAAGAGTTCGCGTCTTATCAACCGCGAGGTTTTTAAGGATTTGAGCTTTGTCAGGACTCGTTTCACCCTCTAAGGTTTCCGTTCCCAGCGTTAGAGGGTCAACTTCAACAAACTCAACACCGAAGGCATAGTTCATTTTAAGAGCGCTGGCCAATTCTTTCGCTACGTTTCGATAGTTGGTCCGTTTGAGGCCCCAATCGACTTCGTTCAGCACAATGATGTCGGCACGATTGAGCTCAGCGGCCTGTTCATAGACCCGTGCGAGGTTGAACTTCGACGACCGCGCAGCAGGAGTGAGCTTGCGAAAAAACAATTGATCATTCGTCAAGGCTGCTCTCACGGCATCGAATTCCAGACCACGTTCAATATTCCAGGTAGCAATTCGGAGGTAGTTAGCTTCCGTACCTGAAGTGGTGTTAATCGACTTCGCTGCTCGGGTTCCCGCGGAGTTACTGACAAAAGGAGTGGCCAGTAACTTATTTAGTTTCTCAGCGAGTTCTGGTGGCGGCGGATCAGCTTCGTAGAGTTGAACGAGTTCGTTGTAATTCAGCAGTTGAGGCTGTTGTGCGTGTGCTTGTGCATACAGCGCTAAGAGTAAAGCAAGAGTCAAGCTTTTGGTAAGCAGGGCTCGAATGGGCACAATTTAATCCTTTCTAACCTGGGTTGGGTACTAAACCTGAAACATCAAGTGTCGGATTATATTGGATCCCTGCGGCATTGATGTTGCCAAATTAACACTTGAGGGCTTCCGTAGTGTGGTATTGGCTGAGAAGTGGACAAGTGTGCCTCTTGATCGTATGGCTGTGATACACCAACTAAATTAATAAAGGAGCTGGGCCATGAATATGCACGATGCGTTTCGTAAATTCTCGGTGGCTGCTGCTGCTGCGTTGGGCTCACCCTGGCTCTTTGTAATCAACGTGTTCTTGATTGGAATTTGGCTTATTTCTGGACCATTCTTTCATTTTTCAGATACCTGGCAACTGCTGGTTAATACGGCAACAACTGTGTTCACCTATCTTGCAGTATTCCTAATCCAGAACACTCAGAATCGCGATGCTAAGGCCATGCACCTCAAACTCGATGAACTAATTAGCAGTGTCGCCGGGGCACGGAATCGTCTGGTTGATTTGGAAGATCTTTCGGATGAAGAGATCACTCAACTGCAGGAGCAATTCAAAAAACTAAGGGAGCGCGCTGCTCATAGCGACGATGAAAATCTCAGGGCCATCACAGGCGAGCTCGAGCGGGAGGCGGCGCAACCCAGGGATTCAAGAAGGTAAAAAGTTTCACCTATCCATTTGCTGAAGTGGTGTTGCTGAATGCAAGGTTGATCAATATTTCACCAGAAGGGTGGAGCGATGCGGACAAAGGAGGCAACGTTCACTTCTGGGAATTTCAAAGTAAGAATGCAGACGGCTTAATGATTGATGTTAGCCAGCTCCCAACGTTCCAGAATGGCCACAATTCATGGAAGGTTGTGTAAAATACCGTCGATCGCTTGATGAACAGGCGCCAGGCGCACCGCGTAGTAGCGAGCCTTATAAGGAATAGCTCCCCGGATTTGCCCTCACGCGCCAATCAACTTCAAGCGTTCATCCATTGTTTGCTCAACACCACAATGTCAAACGTTAAAAGATGGGAACCACAGCATGCAGATTTTGACATACGGCCAGATTTCCAAGGAGGCAAGGGAGAACGTTTCCGCTGAGATCTCTGATCAGGAAAATCTTAAAGACATGATGGTCTGGGCATTGGCACAGCCGGCTGGTACATTCCTTCCGAACGTGGTCTCATCAGTCATCATCCAGGACGAGTTCACTCACGACGTCATCGTGCCGCGGAGTGATGGATTGGTTCTCGTTTACGACACAACTTGAATGGGCGGTATCAAGGCAGTTGCCTTGTGGGATCATGTACCGAGTCCAAATGAGTTGTTGAACGAAAGATTGGCATCTGGCTGGACACCGCGACCTTCGATCCTTAAGGATGGAGATCGGGTTGTGGGACACGCTGCGTGTCTGGTTACTGAAAAGTCAGAGTAAGAGAGCTTCGTCGAAAGGAGCTTTGCTAAATGGAGAGACAATTTGAGGGGAAAGTTGCACTGGTCACAGGAGGAAATGCTGGCTTGGGGAAAGCTTCAGCGTTTGCGTTTGCGCAAGCTGGAGCGAAAGTCGTTATCTCTGCTCGTCGCGCCAACGAAGGTGAAAAGACAATCAATCTGATAAAGGAAGCTGGCGGAGAAGCGACCTTCGTCAAGGCCGATATGTCCAAGAGGGCTGACATCGAAGCACTTGTCGATAAAACAGTCGAAACCTATGGCCGCCTGGATTTTGCGGTGAACAACGCTGGCATCGAAGGCACTACATTTATTCCTACTGCGGACTACTCAGAAGAAACGTGGGATGCGGTGATAGACGTTAATCTAAAGGGTGTCTGGCTGTGTATGAAGTATGAAATTCCTCATATCCTTAAGCAAAAACAAGGAGCCATAGTTAATATGTCATCGGTGGCGGGTCTGGTCGGTGGTCCAGTCGGTGCGGCGTATCACGCCAGCAAACACGGAGTAATCGGTCTGACGAAAGCCGCAGCAATGGAGTATGCCAATCAGGGATTACGAGTTAACGCCGTGGCCCCAGCCGTAATCCAATCAGATATGACGCAGCGAGCTGGCTTCCACACACCCGAGCTCGAACCAATGTTGATAGCGATGCACCCGATGGAAAGATTCGGAACGCCGGCAGAGGTAGGCAGCGCCGTAGTGTGGTTGTGTTCAGACGGTGCCTCGTTCATCACCGGTCACACCTTAGCAGTAGACGGTGGGTTTCTCGCGCGCTGAACTTGGCTACGAGTGTCAGGGGGCGGCTGGCACCATGGCTTTACTCATTCCATACTGTTTGCGTTCGTACTTGGCTTCTTGATTTCAATCGCGTCTGGACGAAGTAAATTGCGAACCTTCCTGGTTTTCTTCGCTGATTCAACATTGTCGGGAGTGCTCAGCGGACTGCTTGATAAAGACACGGTTTGAAGATGTTTGAGCTAGCAGCAAAACGCTCAATTCTTCGTCCCGTGAGTATTGATGATTCCACCGCCTTGCACGAACTGTGGACAAGTGCCGGCGTTAGACGTTTTTTGTGGGACAACGAAGTTATTTCCACGGAGCGAACGCTGGATGCCATCAAGCTAAGCCAGCAGTCGTTTGAAAAACAGGGTTTTGGATTGTGGGTTGCCCGACCATATGACGCGGCAGAGCTCATTGGCTTCGGAGGTCTCTGGCCCTTCCGAGAGCCCCCGGAGAATGAGTTATTGTATGGTGTCGCAGTTAACTGCTGGAATCGTGGTTACGCAACTGAGATCGCCCAAGCTGTAGTGAACTATTGTTTGAGATCACTCGAGATGCCGATGGTTCAAGCTAGTACTGACGTTGACAATGCTGCATCAATAAGAGTGCTTGAGAAGCTGGGTTTTCAATTAGTGCGGCGTGAAGTTGTAGGCGGGTTAGATACTGTGTTTTATGACTTTCGAAACCGTTAGATTATTGGAACCCGCCCCGGCAATGGTTTTGGAAACAATAATATGCATTCACTGGCATTCATTCTTCTTATTTTGAGTCTCAGTGCGACTGGCATTCGAGCTCAAACCCAGGAAATATTCGACCATGCATCATTGAAAGAACGTGGCTCTTTATCAACCGATCAACTAGCGGCGCTTGAAAAGAAGTTCCAGGTTATTGAGGATGAGAGTCAAAAATCCAATGACGAATGGACTGGCCATTATTCATTGGAGACCAGTCCGACTTCAGGAACTCGATTCGATTGGTCGCCAAAAAATGGATTTGTAGTCTGGTGGAACACTTGTTCCTATGGACTACGCGACGAAGTAGATTTCGGCAAGGTGGATGCCAATAATGAAGCTCTTCGCTTGTCTTCCACCCTCGGGGCTGAAGGTGAAAAGGTGTATCCCACGCCCGCCGATCTTGTGAAAGTGAAGTGGGGAGACCAACACTACCTTGTTCCCACAGACCGTTTGATTGCGTTTGCCTATGCTGCCCGGAATGTTGGACGCTCATATGAGATCAACGAATTCTTTCTGAAAGAATCCGATCGCGACAAACGGCGATACGGGTTGCCAGAGGTACCAGCAAGATACAAAAAGTATCTCGTCAGTGCCCCAATTCTAGCGACCATCGTTGAAGTAAAGTCAGATCAGAAGCCTAGCACAGGTTTTACACTGAATGTGGGATCTAAGGCGGGAGTAGCTCGAGGCATGAAGTTCTTTGCGATATACCCTCGGAACATCTACATGCTAGTTGAAGTCATAGAAGTTAGTGAGAATAATTCTGAAGCCTATGCGATTACATCGGGATTCAAGAATCACAATGAAAAAGTCGTAATACCTGCCGTTGGTTGGAAACTAACAAGTCGCGCACCAAAGCGTGCTTTCGAATACTATCCTGGCTAAAAAAACTATGATCCCGACACAACAAAAGGTTATTGATCTGATTTTTGGCAGATGGCGCAGTCAGATCCTTTATGCAGGCGTAAAACTCGGCGTATTTGAGGCTTTGCACGACTCTTCAAAGGACGCCAAAACAATTGCTCAAGAACTACAACTTGATGAAGAGCTCAGCTACCGGCTACTGCGCGCGTTAGGTGCGCTCGATCTTTTACGCGAAGAAGATGGACGCATGTTCTCCCTCACCGATACCGGCCGGTTTCTACTATCGGACCATCCTCAAACGTTGCGTGGTGTAAGTCTCCTTGAGGAAGGTCCCGAGCATTACGCGCTCTGGAAACATCTTCCAAGCATGATCCGCGACGGTAAACAGAATGCTTTCATGCGCGAGTTTGGCCGCATGGCATTTGAACACGCTGTTTCCAATGCGGCTTACGCCCAAGTTTTCGATGATGCGATGAGTAGCTACTCTAGTTCGCAAACAACGTGGGCGCTGGAAGCACTAAGTGAACACGACTTCTCCCAAATAAAAGTACTCTGTGACGTAGGTGGTGGTCACGGACATCTTCTGTGCGGATTTCTTAACAAGTATCCGCATTTGCGAGGCAAGGTACTGGAGAGACCTGAAGTGCTCGCTGATCAGAGTCGACTATGGGCCAACAAGCTCGGCGTTAACGAAC
Organism: Acidobacteriota bacterium; assembly: GCA_046734235.1. GTDB lineage: Bacteria > Acidobacteriota > Blastocatellia > Pyrinomonadales > Pyrinomonadaceae > PSRF01. The sequence goes on along the minus strand of JBKPQV010000489.1, from coordinate 1,387 downwards.
GCTGTGAATATGTCCCGGGAAATATGTTCGACCAGGTCCCGAAGGCCGACGCCTACATGATGAAATTGATTCTTCACGACTGGAATGATGAAGAGTGCGTTCAGTTACTGCGAAATATCTACGAGAGTGCACCTGGAGGTGGTCGGATGTTCATCATCGAACATCTCATTACTGACCCGTCGACGCCGCATTTTTCGAAACTCTTCGATATTCACATGATGTGCTGGGGAACTGGCCGAGAACGAACGGCTGCGGAGTATGCCACGTTGCTGGAAAAGGCCGGATGGAAATACCAACAGACTTCATATCCTGAGTCGCGAATGATGGGTATCATTGAAGGGATGAAAGCCTGAATAACGTAACGAATTGCGGATGGTTAACCCCACTCAGCAAATTATCGCTGACTTCAACGAACTCGCGGATCTGGTTGATCCCGGCGAAAGCGGCCAGGACTATTACGACAATTTTCTGGTGTCGTTGATTCCCTCAACTGCTCAACACGTTCTCGACATTGGTTGTGGCCTGGGCCGTCTCACGTATGCTATCGCCAGGAAGAATCGTCGTGTAATTGGGATTGACGTATCTCCTCGCATGATTCAGCGTGCGCGAGCGACCGAGCTTGAAGGTGTGTCGTTCGTTGAAGGTGATTTCCTCGCACTTAACCTCGGCGACCATTCTTTCGACTGCATTATTTCAGCCGCCGCGCTGCACCACATGCCCTACGACATCGCACTGCCTCGAATGCGTAAGTTGTTGCGTCCGGGCGGTCGGCTGATCATTCACGACCTAAGACGCGATGCAACTGTTGGAGATGTGGTGCGTTCTTGCAGCGCATTTAGTGGAGCGATGCTCAAACGCCTGGCTTTGACTGGTCGATTGCGTCCCTCGAAGGCGGTACGCCAGGCGTGGGATCGACACGGCAAATACGAAAAGTATCTTTCAATCAAGGAAGCGAGGAATCTCACGATCGAGCACATTCCAGGCGCTTCACTCAAATCTCACTGGTTGTGGCGCTATACGATCGTCTGGGAAAAACCAGCTGGATAGTTCAAAATCAATCTGATGCCGGAACTAAAAAATGAAGTACCGAGCGAAGCTGAACTACATGCTTACTTTCTCGAACACTGTCCATGGATGGCGAAACCAGGCGAGCTGGAGTTTGCCTCTGAACCGAACTTCGTAGAAGCACAAACTCGTTTTGGTTGCCGGGAATTCCGCGTCAAAGTGGGCGAAGTTATTTGGGAGTCTTTGAACCAACTTAACCTTCTCGACCGGTCACACAAGTTTTGGACAAACACAAACCGTCGTCCCACGATTTACAAACTTAACGACTTCTCTGAAATGCGTCTTGAAAAAGATGAGAAGGATCAGCTCGCGCTTTGGACGC
>JBKPQV010000488.1:0-6674 GCA_046734235.1 Acidobacteriota bacterium | reverse complement strand
AATCCAACCCGGAAAGAGATCCCCCAGCGTACTGTTATTGAGGCCGCACAGCTTGCCGGAAGATTTAGTCAGGCAAGCGACGATTCAAAGGTCGTAATTCACTACACCGAGCGGAAGTTTTTGTCGAAGCCAAAAGGCTCGGCTCCCGGTTTGGTAAGGTTGTCGAGTTTTCGATCGATCACGGTCGAACCAAAGGAAAGCGTTAAGCGACTCTGACGGTATAATCCTGCCATGCAATCAAGACCAAAAATGAATGAGTCCGAAGAATTGTTTGCGCGCGCAAGTGAACTTATGCCAGGTGGCGTGAACTCGCCGGTTCGGGCATTTCGCGGTGTTGGTGGAATTCCACGCTTCATCAAAAGTGCCTCAGGCGCCACGATGACTGACGTGGACGATAGGACTTACATCGATTACGTCGGCTCGTGGGGACCAATGATCCTGGGCCACGCGGACCCCGAGATCGTCGCCGCTTTGCAAAATGTTGTCTCTCACAGCACAAGCTTTGGCGCACCAAACGAGCTTGAGATTGAGCTGGCCGAAGAAATAATCGATGCCGTTCCTTCCATTGAGATGGTTCGGATGGTTAACAGTGGCACTGAGGCGACCATGTCGGCCATTCGATTGGCTCGTGGGATCACAGGCAGAAATAAACTGATCAAGTTTGAAGGTTGTTATCACGGACACGGTGATAGCCTGCTCGTGAAAGCAGGCTCGGGCGTGGCGACGTTGGGTTTGCCAGATAGTCCAGGAGTGCCCGCCTCGTTGGCGGAAAACACAATTACGGTTCCCTTTAACGATGCCGAAGCGCTAACAAAGGTCTTTGCGGAACACTCGGACATCGCCGCCGTCATAATTGAACCGGTGGTTGGGAATATGGGCTGTGTGCCTCCAAAACCCAATTACCTCGAAACAGTAAGGGCACTCTGCACTAAGAATGACAGCCTTTTGATCTTCGATGAGGTGATGACAGGCTTTCGCATAGCACGAGGCGGTGCGCAAGAACGTTATGAGATTAAGCCTGACATCACAACGTTGGGCAAAATTATTGGAGGTGGTCTACCAGTCGGCGCTTATGGAGGCAGTAAAGAGTTAATGAGACACATCGCTCCTGCTGGTCCGATTTATCAGGCAGGGACATTGTCAGGGAATCCGCTTTCTATGACTGCCGGCATCGTTACGTTGCGCCGCCTTCGGAATAGCGATGTTTACGATCAGCTCGAACAAAAGTCGGCAAAGCTCTGCGATGGTATTCGAAAGGCGTCAAATGATGCGGGGCTAAACACCACGTTAAATCGAGTTGGTTCAATGTGGACTGGATTTTTCACTGATCGTGAGGTAACGGATTGGAACACTGCGAATCGTTGCGACAGAGTCGCGTACGGCAAATTCTTTCATGCAATGCTCGAGGAAGGAGTTTACCTCGCCCCGTCACAGTTTGAGGCAGCGTTTGTGAGTCTCGCTCATTCGGATGAGATTATCGAACGCACAATTGAGGCGGCGAGAAAGGCGTTTGCGCTGGCTGAGCTTAGGTCATAGGTCTTTGGCCTTAGGACTTGGGTCTTAGGTCTTATGTCTTGGGTCTTTAAGACCAAAGGCCGAAGTCCAAAGACCAAAGGCCGAAGTCCAAAGACCGTCCACCTAACCCAACGGCAAATCAATAATAAACTTTGAGCCCTTGCCAACTTCGCTCTTTACACTTATCCGGCCATCATGTTGCTCAACAATTTGTTTCACGATCGCCAGGCCTAAGCCGGTACCACGTTTTTTGGTTGTATAAAATGGCTCAAAGATCTTGTCTCGCGTTACTTTGTCCATTCCCTTTCCATGATCCTCGATAGTGATCCGCGCGAAATGCTTCTTTGTCTGCAGCTGACCATCCAAGCCGTCGAGACCCAGTTGTTCAGTGGCAATACGCACGGAAGCGTTCTCCATGCTCGCATCGACAGCATTCGCGATCACGTTCACAAACACCTGCTTCAACTGGTCCGCGTCCCAAGTCCCAATCAAAGCCTGTTCAGTAAACTGTTTTTCAACACTGGTGTTCTTGTCCCGGATGCGTTCACTTACCAGGTCGATACTTCGTTCCAGGGCGTCATTGAGATCAACTTGTGTGCGTTCAAGTTTTTTCCGTCGAGAAAACTGCGTGACGTCGACCACCAGTTTGTTGAGGTGTTTGATACCACGCTCAACTAACTCGATGGTGTTGAGTGCATCCTGGTCGGTAACGCTGTCGCGCAGCATTGAGACACCGAGACGTATGCTCCCTAAAGGATTTCGAATCTCGTGGGCTACTTGAGTTGTTGCCTGTCCAACCGCTGCCAGTGATTCACTTCGACGCAGCGTGCGTTCAGATTCTGCCACCTCGGTCGCGTCAACCAGTGTCACAATCTGGCCACGATTACCGTTTATAGCGAGTGGTGACGAATATACGTCGTAAGCCTTTTCATCTTCGTCAACCTGCGCCACCCAGCGGCCTCTATAAGTAGCTTTATCAACCTGTGTTGAGGTGGCGGCGGCGAGCATTTGCATCGCATCGTCGTTTCCAAGATTTTCCAGCACTGAAGCGCCGACACTGGCCTTTGGGAAGATCTTAAAGAACGCCGCATTGGCACTACGGATCCGATCTTCGTCGTCAATTGCGATCACTGCGCTGACCATTCCCTCGAGAAGTTGATTTGTAAAGGTACGTTCGCGACGTGTTTCCATCACGCTTCGCTGCAGTTGCTTAAACCGTCGCTGTGCTTCCCAAACTGTTCCGGAAGCAACAAGTGCTCCTGCCAACAATGCTATGACACTCCATAGTCGAATCGAACGGCGGGCCTCGTTTTGCATTCCTTGAATGCGATCAACCAATCCAGCTTGTTCTTCCTTCAAAGAATTCGATAGACCGGTTACTTCAATGTAAAGCTCGCGAAACTTCGGGAAGCCCTTCAAAGCGTACGTTCTGGTGTCTTCAGTGATCTTGATGTAATCGAGAGTATGATCGCGCAATTCGCGCCAGGCTTTTCTTTCCGAAAGAGGGGGACGATCGAATGCGGTCAGCTTGTCTTTTACTTCATCGCGCGCATTTGTTAGGCGCACTTCAAACGGAGGCTTCAACTCTCGTCGCGATTCGGCTTCGCTTCGAGCCCGAGCTTCAAAATCGAGCTTGGTAACTGCCAGTCGCAAATCCTGCAGGACACCTTGATGAGCAGAATTTTGTGAAACCAGATCTCGTGCATTTATTGCCACGCGGTCGAGCCGGCTGCCGCTAAACCAGCCCAGGCCCGAGATGAGACCGAGTAGTAAGAGAAAAGCAATGACAATGGGAGTTACCGTTGGCGCTATGCCACGACCCGAGTCTTCAGGAGTAGACGGCGCAACAACCTCTTCACCGGATGGAGGAGTCCGTCGATAAACAACCTCTGATTCTTTCTTTTGGAACGGAGTCATTTCTGCAGTTTAGCCAGTAGGTGTCGGGGATTGTAAATGAACTGGCAGAGCCTCGCCTATGAAACCTAGCTATTTGGTATCAAACGAGACTAGGGTTTAGCATCCATCCAATTGTCACCCACACCCACATCGGCAACAAGGGGAACGTCAAGGGATACCGCATGTTCCATCTCACGCTTCAGCATAACAGATACTTCGTCAACTTCCTTCTCCGGTACTTCGAGTAATAGCTCGTCGTGCACCTGCATCAAGAGGCGCGCTTTGTAGCCACCGCGATTCAGCTGGTCGTCAACATGAAGCATCGCGATTTTCACGATATCGCTCGCCGTGCCCTGGATCGGCATATTTATCGCTTCACGTTCAGCTGCTTTGCGAATATTGGCATTGCGATCGGTAATGCCAGGAAGTGGACGAATACGACCATAGATCGATCGCACATATCCATGTTCGCGTGCTCTAATGGGAACCTCTTCCATGTAACGCCGGACGCCCTTGTAAGTGTTGTAATAGTCCTCGATCACTTTCTTGGCTTCTTGCCGGCTGATACCAACTCTTTGCGAAAGTCCCCATGGTTCTATCGCGTAGGCAATCGCAAAGTTAACTATCTTTGCAAAACGTCGGGCCTCTTTTAGTTCTTCGTCAGTCCTGGCTCCAAATACCAACCGGGCAGTGCGTGCATGAATATCTTCACCTTTTTGGAATGCCTCCAACATCACTGCGTCCTGCGTAATGTGAGCAAGTAACCGGAGTTCAAGCTGCGAATAGTCAGCGGAAATTATCTTGTTGCCTTTTTCAGCAACAAAGGCTTTGCGAATACGACGACCCAGATCTGTTCGAATTGGAATGTTCTGCAGGTTTGGATCGCTTGCTGAAAGTCGACCGGTCGCGGCGACAGTTTGGTTTAGCTGACAATGGATCCGGCCGTCGTTTGCGATTTGATGAGGTAGAGCATCTGTGTAGACGCTCTTCAGCTTGTCCAGTTCACGGTAATCGATAATTAACCGGGGTAACTCAAAAGTTTGGGCAAGTTCTTCCAATACTGCCTTGCTTGTTGATAACCGACCAGTTGAAGTCTTGCGGGTGGAATTGATATTTAACTCTGCAAGTACTTCCCCAACCTGTTTAGGTGATCCAATATTGAACTCGCGTCCAGCGAGTTGATAGATCTTTACGGTAAGCTTGTGCAATTCCTGGCCGATGAAATTCGACAAATCAGCTAATACTTTGGGATCGACTTTTAAGCCCGCTTGTTCCATGCGATACAACAAAGGAGCAAGCGGTAATTCAACTTCTGAATAAATAGTTTCAAGGTTCTTATCCAGAATTCTGTCGTGGAGAACTTTTGCTGTTTGCGCAGTCAGATCCGCAGCGGTAGCAGTTTCCCAGGCAGCGTTGGACCAGTTGGCCTGGGGGTTGGATCCATCTTCGATTCCCAGTGCCTCGCGAGCGAGGTCCGTCAGTTCGTACTTGCTCCGGTTCGGATCAAGTAGATACGCCGCCAAAAAAGTATCGTCTTTTACCCCTTCAAGTGAGACGTTAAACTTCGATAGCAATCCGGTCGCACGCTTCAAATCATGCACTGATTTTTCAACCAGGCCGTTTGCTAGAACCTCTCGCAGCGCTGTTATCGCGTCCTGAATGCCACCTGAGAACTTTTCCAGATCGACATAAGCAGACGTGCCAGGCTTTGTGGAAAAGGCGATTCCACGCGTAATTTCCAGTTCGCTAAAGCATTCTTGTTGCCCTGTACCTGCCGGAGTCGAATCGGCGACTGCCACTCCCACAGTTTCAGCATCGAAGAGCGTACGAATAAGGTTGTCTAAATCTGAGCGAGTTTGGACCAGTCGGTAATTCTTCTCGCCCTGCGCAGTTGTGGCTTTTGGCTGAGCCGCATCAGCGTATTCCCGACTCAGCAAAGCAAATTCTAATTCATGAAAAAGTTCGTAGGCCGCTGCCCGATCAGGAGGTCGCGACTTGATTTCGTCCAGTTTCAGTTCGACGTCGATATCGAGTTGTATTCTCGCCAGCTCTCGCGACTGACGAATTAGATCCGCATTATCGCGCAAAGACTCACGATAAGTTTTATGTTTGACCGACTCCCACCCGGCAAGTGCGGCTTCAATGGAACCAAATTGCTGAATAATCTGGACCGCGCCTTTTGATCCAATTCCGGGTGCGCCCGGAATGTTGTCAATCGAGTCGCCCATCAAACCAAGAAGATCCACCAACTTGTCGGCAGTTACGCCAAACTTGTTTTCAACCCAGGCTTCATCACACCACTCAATCGGCGGGACAGGTTCCTTTCGTTTTACGACCTGCGAGTTTTGTCTCATGCACACGATTAATGGGTCGCGAACGAGCTGGCACATGTCTTTATCGTTCGAAACAATTACTGCCTGCAGATTCTTTTTGGCGACTTGTTTGGCAAGTGTGCCAATTACATCGTCAGCTTCGTACCCGGGAGAGTTAATAACCGGGATATTAAAGGCTGCACAAAGTCGGAAGATATAAGGCAACTGAGAAGCAAGATCAGTAGGCATTTCTTCGCGGTTGGCTTTGTAATCAGCGAAAGTCTCGTGCCTGAAAGTCTTTTCCTTTGATTCAAAAATCGCTGCAATGTAGTCAGGTTTTTCCTCGCGAAGAAGCTTTATAAGCATGTTCGTGAAGATGTATACAGCCTGCGTAACCTGTCCTTGCGCTGTCGCAAGCGGAGCAGCGCGGTTCTGCATTGGTGCATAAAACGCTCGAAAAATGTGGGACATCGAGTCGATCAGGAACACACGTTCAGGTCGACCATTACTTTCAGTAGAAGATTTGGCAGGCATGTGAGGTGATCATAAAAAGGCAAATAGTGAGTGTCAAACTAGCTCCCAAGTTATCCATTACTCCTACACTTAACCACAAAGCCACGAAGGCTCAAAGACACAAACGGATAAAATCAGCGGTGCAGTTCTTTTGTGTCTTAGTGTCTTCGTGCTTTTGTGGTTGAGTCATCGCACTGTTAACCACTTTGTAGCTCGCGTACATGTGACCTAACGGTCTCGCCTAAAGTATCGAGGTTGTAACCGCCTTCAAGACAAGAGATCAATCGACCTTGACAGGATTCATCTGCCCACTCTTTCACGGACCGCGTCATGTCGACGAAATCTTGATCTGTAAGAAGCAATTGGCCTAAAGGATCATCGATGTGTGAATCAAATCCCGCTGAAATGATGATCAAATCAGGCTGAAAGCCTGTGGAC
>JBKPQV010000487.1:0-2502 GCA_046734235.1 Acidobacteriota bacterium | reverse complement strand
GGATTGTTGGGCGGTATCTGAACACCAGGCCCGAACGAGTGGTCATCGATAAGGTCACCGGAGCGGAAGTTAAGTGTCGCCTAACCCACGATTTTATCTTTATTAAACTTGAGTATTGGGGAATAATCTTTATCGCAATCGGATTGGCACTAATTGTCGCCCGTCTCTTCTAGAACCTTCAGCTGCGAAAACGACCTATGAAAATGATCTGGTATTTGTTGACCTTGATCCTCGGCGTCGTTGGATTATTAGCCTTGCTTCGCTTTGTTGAAAACATATTTGCCGGAGGCGGGATCTCATTGATTCAACTTCTAGTTGGAATCGTCTGCGTTGTTGGGGCCAGGAAGTGCCTGGCTCAAGCCCGTCGCGCTTAAACAGAGTTACGATGCTGCATAAGACATTTCAAATTGTCCTGATTACTTTCGTGACGATCTTCACCGCACTCGGAGCGATTGTGCTCCTTTCAGCGCTCATACCTTTCCTGTTTTCAGTGCCCGCACAGTCCGGAGGCGGAAGCGTCACCACCTTCGTTTACGCGATCAGTCAAAGAACCTTACAGCTCATTCTGATAGCATTCCTAATTGCGGCTGGACTCTACCTCATCGCAAAACGCAACAGGCTTCGTTAGCTTTTCTGAGATCGTTGACGGGCAGCCTCAAACAAAACAATTCCGGCAGCGACTGAAACATTTAAACTCTCCACCGAGCCATGCATTGGAATGCTCACCGTTTGGGCAGCAGCGGCAGTTTCCGCAGGGCTAAGCCCAGTTGATTCGGGACCAAGAATCAGGGCTCCGGCCGTGGTCCAGTCGAGTTCGGTGTAAGCCTTTTTAGCAGAAACAGAAGTGGAAATGGTTTGGACGTTTTTCTCCATGCACCATTTGATTACCTCGTCGTAGTTGGCTTCACTCCAAACCGGTAAACGAAAGGCGGAGCCCATGGCTCCGCGTAATGATTTTGGCGAGAAAGGATCACTGGTGTTTTTTGTCGTGACTACTCCGCTGACGCCTGCTGCTTCGGCGGTTCTGAGTATAGCTCCGACATTCACCGGATTGTTTATTTGATGCAAAACAACCAGCAGGGACTCTGAATCGACGCTATTTGTCAGAGTTTTCCTCGAGTTAGTTGGGCGCTGAGCCAGCAACACGATTCCCTGAGGCGTCTTCGTGTAAGAGATCGTTTCCAGAAGTTTTTCACTGACGGAAGCGCTTTTTGCAGCAACCTTCGACAGTTGCTCTATCGTCGAGGCGGCTCGCTCCTTTTGAGCGATCTCTTCAGAATAGATTACTGCCTCAATCTGCAAGCCCGATCTCAAGGTTTCCTCAGCCAGGCGCAAACCTTCTACAAAAATAGTTTCGTCGGTCTTTCCGTCTCTAACCAAACGTGCCAGGCGAAGCAGGGAATTGTCACGACTAGTTATGTGCATCTTGGTCCAATTGTTGACTCTAACCCGGTAAAGAAATCTCCACCCAAACCGGCCAGTGGTCAGACACGTTCAAAGGCCTCGCAACACCCCATCTTTCGACAGTCAATTCTTTGGTGAAAACCCAATCTGCGTGAAGGCGGATTCCTGCTCCTCGCCAGGTTGCTGTTCCTGTAGGGAATGCCGAAACGTATCCCTGCGACTCAAGGTACCGTCGTGTGTCTTTGCATTTTGTATCAGACAGAGTGTTGAAGTCTCCGAGAATAATTGTCGGTAGAGTCGTGCTGCGAGCTTGTTCGACAATCGTTTCAAGTTGGGCCAACTGTCCGTCCGATGCTGCATGAGGATCGACGTGCGCGTTGAATAGTCGAATCTCGCGTTGACCGACAGAAAGAGTAGCCGCCATCGCAAGGCGTGGACGCCATGGACATTCATGCCACGGCAGATCGATTCGAGTTACGTCCCGCAATGGCAGGTGACTCAGCAGTGCTACACCTGTGTCTCCAGAATCGTGCAGATCGATCGGTTCCTCAAAATCGAGCCACCATTGTCGATTTACAGGTTTAATGCCCCTTGGAATACCTGCAGGTGCATGGACCCAATTCATCTTGAGCGCTGCAGCCAATTCACTGGCAACGTGGTGCCCACCGGTCCGGCGCGTTCGCTTATCAGCTTCCTGTAAAGCAAGGACATCCACTACTGGCAAGAGGCTACCACTTGAAAAGGCTTTGGCAGCAGTTTGGATATGACCTCCAACCAGAGCAGGTCGAGCAGCCATTTTAAGTAGCCCGAGCTTTCGTCGTACACCTCCGGAAATGAGATACGGACCTCGAGCATATCGTATGTTGTATGATGCAATTACGAGCCTGTTACGGTCAGGATGGACTTCGCTGTTATTGTTGTCCGTACCGAATTCTAGTTTCTCTCCGTCCGCCAAGGGAGGGACTGCGGTTACCATATTGCGGTTATCTTAACAGTAGAACTTATGACTCGCAGAATCATTGCCATCGTCGACGATATGTTTTTTGCTTCGAAGATACGCGCTACGGCCGAGGCGGTTGAAGTTGAGGTGTCTTTCCC
>JBKPQV010000486.1:0-18607 GCA_046734235.1 Acidobacteriota bacterium | reverse complement strand
GCGTTGTCGTATTCCTGTTGCGTGACAGCTTTTTGTTCAACTAGCGGAGCATATTTGTCCACATCCAGTTGAGTCTTTACCTGGTTGGCCTGGGCTTGCTTGAGTTGAGCCTGCGCTTGCAGCAATTGACTATTCGCCTGGGCAACTTGTGCTTCTGCCTGGACCACCAGAGACTTTGCCTGCTCCAGCTGACCTTCAAACTGCGCGACCTGTCCATTCGCTTGGTCCAACTCGGCTTGAAAGGGACGTGGATCAATCTCAAACAACAGCTGACCCTTTTTAACGAACGAACCTTCCTGGTAATTCTGCCGCAACAGATAACCCGTTACCTGGGCCTTGATGTCCGCATTGACTAATCCTTCAGTTGTCCCAATCCACTCGCTGTAGATAGGGACGTCTTCCTGTTTGACGCGCACCACTTCAACCTCCAGAGCACGTGGTGCTGCTTGTACTGGTTTGTTTGCTCGGCTAATGATGGTAATTAGGACAAAAATCACTACTATCGCGGCTATCGCGGTCGGAATTACCACTTTCGGTCGGGAAAGGATTTGCTTTATTTTCAACATATTTCCCTCTTGAACCTTTGCTACGAGATAGACAAATTACCTGCTTAACATCAGCAGGGCCGATTGCATTTCCGACGTCCTGCGGACCTTGAATTCATCAATCCAACCCTTAATGACTCCGACAATCTGCCGGTTAAGCTGTTGTTCAGTCATCACGTGATCGTTGGCACTAACAGGAGTCGATGAATCGACCTTTCCCTTCTTAACGAGCTTTATTTTCGAACTCATGGAACTACTCCTTCTCGCTTCCCAAAACGACCTTAAGCAAATCGTCGGTCAGATGTTTTCAACCAGCGCTCAATCTCAATGCACGCGAATATTAGGGATCCAGACCACTGCGCACATCCCAAGAATGAGCGTTTTTCGGCTACCACTATTGTCAGTCTGCGAGATACCTCGATTGGGTGGGTAATTTCTAACTAAGAAATGAACCAGGGTGCGACCAGGTGATTGAAAGCGCTCGAGGCATTTTACAGCTTACACTTTCGAGGTATCCTCAAATCAGCCGTCCGTGGTATGCGAAATGACTTCATTATCGGGATGCGTTCGGTTCTCTAGATCGTGAACAATTGGTGCGAAGTCGTTAGCGAGTTCTTAATTTGAGAATTCAGTAAGAGAAAACACAATTTGTCAGGTCGAGATAAGGACAACATGTCATGGGTAAACTGGAAGGAAAAATCGCTCTAATAACTGGTGGTAGCAGTGGTATCGGTTTGGCAACTGCAAAACAGTTCGTCAATGAAGGAGCCTTTGTTTTCATAACTGGTCGGCGGCAGCCGGAACTGGATGCCGCGATAAATGAGGTGGGAAAAAATATCACTGCGGTGAGAAGTGACTCCTCGAATCTCCCTGACCTCGATCGCTTGTTCGATCAAATCAAAAGCGAAAAAGGCAGACTCGATATCCTCTTTGCTAATGCCGGTATTGCGAAATATGGAAAACTCGGGGAGATCACGGAAGAGCTTTTTGATTCAATCTTCGATATCAACGTGAAAGGTGTCTTGTTCACAGTTCAGAAGGCTTTGCCGCTGATGGCGGACGGTTCTTCGATAGTCCTGAACGCGTCAATAGTTGGGAGCAAAGGTTTGCCTTCGAACAGCGTTTATAGCGCTACCAAAGCCGCAATCCGATCCTTCGCGCGCACTTGGACCACAGACTTAAAAGAACGACGCATTCGCGTTAATGCGATTAGTCCAGGGACGATCGATACTCCAGGACTACATGAGTTGTTCGCTTCGGGAGCTGCTGGCAACGATCGTGCGAAGTCGGTCCAGTCAATTATTCCAATAGGGAGGCTTGGCAGGCCGGAGGAAATTGCGAAGACGGTTGTTTTTCTGGCTTCCGATGAAGCAAGTTACATCACTGGAGTCGAATTGTTTGTCGACGGTGGTTTTGCGCAAGTGTGACTTGGAAATCTGCCACAAAGCTCCGCAAATACATCGATGACCGTTTCCGGCACCAATTCATCGGTTGGTATCACGGTTTCGGGAGTCTGGCGGATTCCAGATGCCACCTGCTTCAGTCCCGAGCGCTCGGGATGGAGTCTCAGTTTCGCGCTAGAACAGTGCGCTAATTCTTTAGGGAGATACCACCTGCTTCACTCCCGAGCGCTCGGGATGGAGTCTCAGTTTCGCGCTAGAACAGTGCGCTAATTCTTCAGGGAGATACCACCTGCTTCAGTCCCGAGCGCTCGGGACTAAAGCAGGTGGTATCTTGTCAATCTTGTAATCCTGTCTCTAGCGCGAAGTTGAAACTCCATCCCGAGCGCTCGCGACTAAAGCAGGTGGTATCTTCTCAATCTTGTAATCCTGTCTGTAGCGCGAAATTGAGACTCCGCGCTGAGACTTCTGTAGCAAACCATGTAGGCGGTGATCAGGACCGAGCCTGTTTTGATGATTTGACACCGCGCAGAACCGGGATTAGAGTGACTCTCGCTCAGCAATGTCTCAGAAGTTTGTTGTAGTTCTTTGCAGATAGAATCGCTAAATCAATTCAATGTCTATTCGACAGTGAATTGACTGTTGCAGGTACTCTTAGATGAGTAACAAGGGAAGTTGGGTGAAATGCCCAGACGGTTCCCGCCACTGTGTACCGGCGATTGCGTAGCTTCCAACTATTGGTCACTGATTTCGTTTTTGGAGATCGGGAAGGCCGTGAAGCCGCGCGTTTGAGCCGGGAGTCAGGAAACCTTGCCTGCTTTAGAAAGTGACTATTACCGCTCCGGGAAAGGGCGAGTCGCGTCAGCGTGAACATCCGGTATTAGCCCGTTGGAAAAGCGGGCAATTACAAAAGGATTTGAGTTCAGGCGCCCTCGATCTTCTAACGGAGATCGAGGGCGCTTTTTGTTGAGCCACAAAGTTCTTTGGAGCGAAGTTTTAACGATCACGATACGCCAGAGGTGAACGGGAAGTGCGGTGCAATTCCGCCACTGCCCTCGCAACTGTAAACGGCAACGAAATCCGCGATTGATGAGCCACTGTCTCAGTTTGGATGGGAAGGCGCGGAGATTAGGAATAAACAGCGGCCGAAGTCAGGAGACCGACCTCAACAGCGTGTCTTTGCCAATCTTCCGAAGGGGAGGAGAAGGAGACATTTAGTTATGAAGAAAATCATTCCACTTCTGTTCGCTATGGTAATTGTTGGTTCTGCTTTGACAACCAGAGGACAAAGCAACACCAGCAGTGAGTCGATCAGCGGTCATGTAAAAGATCCGAGCGGCGCTAATTTGCCAGGCGCGACTGTAACGCTCTATGGGCGTGACCGTAGCTTTAATTTGGTCACAGTCACTGATACCAGTGGCGCTTACAGTTTTGAAAAACTTGCTTCCGCAGAATACCTGATTGAAGCCGAGGCAACCGGGTTTGCGCCGGCCCCCGCAAAATCAGTCGCCGTTGAACGCGGTCACCCGACTACTTTCGACATCTCGTTAGAGTTATCCGGTGTGCGCAGCACCGTAGTAATCACCGCGTCCGATACTCCTCAAACAGTCGATGAAGTCTCAAAGGCTTTGACTGTCGTTGATAGTCAGGAGATCGACGAGCGTGGCGAATCAGCAGTCACCGAGTCACTGCGGGTTGTACCGGGTCTGCGAGTTCAGCAGTTAGGAGGGCCGGGTTCATTCACGTCGATTAGAACGCGAGGGCTGCCCAGTGAAGATACAGCCGTTCTGATCGATGGGATACGATTTCGCGATGCGGCAGCACCACAGGGAGACGCCTCCGGGTTCCTGGAGGATCTAGTTGTTACAGACATCAGCAGGATTGAAGTGCTGCGTGGCTCGGGCTCATCTTTATACGGCTCAAACGCTGTCGGCGGAGTCGTAAATCTTGTTACCAATGAAGGCGGTGGTCCAATTCATGGAAGTGTACTTGCTGAAGGTGGTGGGCTGGGAATGTTCCGGACCAGAGCACGATTCGCTGGCGGCGCAAACAACAATCGAGTGGTCTACAGCGGTGGCTTCTCGTTCTTAAACGTAAGCCGTGGAGTTGACGATGATGATGAAGCACGCAACACCAGCGGTCAGGGCCGAGTTCTCTTTCGCTTGTCCTCGACTGCAACGCTGACAGGCCGAATATACGCTGCAAAATCTCGTTTGCAGTTGAACAATACTCCACAGGGTATCGGCAATTTGCCCCCGACGGGAATCATCGAAGCTATCCCATTGGGCCCGGATCAACAGCTGCGCTTCGAAGACGGCGTGCCACCTTCTCAATTAACAATCGGAAACGCGACCTTCGTTCCAGCAGCGAACGATCCTGATAGTTTGCGTAAGGCAGACTTCTTCGATGGCGCGGTCATTTTTAATCATCGACCGAGCGCAAATTTCGGGTACACAATCAGCTATCAGGGTTTAGTCACTAACCGCAGCAGTATTAACGGCCCGCTCGGCGTGGGTTTTCAACCGTTTGGTGGTACGACGCGATCAGATTTTGATGCCCGAATTCACACTTTGAACGGGCGTGTTGATCTGCGTGCTGGACAGAACAACTACATAACAGGTGGATACGAGTTTGAGAGCGAGAACTTTACCAATCCATCTTTTCAAGTGAATCCAGCGGATAATTCAAATGTTGATGTGACGCAGAAGAGTCACGCGTTGTTCGTCCAGGATCAATTGCGTTTCCTTGATGATCGCTTGCAGATCTCAGGCGCATTCAGAGCACAGTTTTTCAGGTTGGACCGGCCGGTTTTTACACCTGAGGCGTCATCTCCCTACCAGGGTATTACGTTTCAATCACCACCGACCGCGTACACAGGCGATGGCTCCATAGCCTACACATTCAGATCTTCCGGGACCAAGCTGCGCGGACACGTTGGTAATGGCTATCGAGCGCCTTCACTCTTTGAACGATTTGGTACCTCTTTTGATAGCTTCTTCGGCTATTCGGCCTTTGGCGATCCCCGACTTAAGCCGGAACGGTCGATTGGTTTCGATGTGGGAATCGATCAGACATTTCATAACAATCGGGTACGCGCCTCCGCAACTTACTTCTATACCGAATTGCAGAAAGTGATCATCTTCGATTTTTCGGGCCTGATTGATTTCACGACGGACCCATTTGGTCGCTTTGGTGGCTATCTAAACACGAATGGTGGCATGGCTCGCGGGGCGGAACTAAGCCTGACCGCGAGTCCCACGCGAAACTTGAACGTCAACGCCGCTTATACGTTTACCAAGGCCCAACAACGCACGCCACAAGTGCCGGGCACTATCCGATCGTTGGTAGTTCCTGATCATCAATTTTCTATCGTCGCCACGCAGCGGTTTGGACGACGAGTCATGGTCAACTTTGATTTTTCTGCGTCAAGCGATTACATCGGAGCGATCTTTGATCCCGTCACGTTCGTGAGTCGTGGCTATCGATTCAAAGGACTTGCGAAGGCCGATCTGGGAGCTAGTTATTCCCTGCCCTTGGGTGATGACAAGCGTCAGATCAGCTTCTTCGGCTATGTAGATAATCTTTTTGACCGCGAATACTTTGAGAGTGGATTCCGAACGCCAGGAATAACGGGCCGAGCCGGAGCCACGTTTGTGTTTTAGGTCGAAGGATTCGGGGCACCAGTAAGACTCGAAGTGTCGCGACTCTGCGCTCTGCGCAGCGAACCAACAGCTTTCAGTGTTTTCTTAGCAAGATTTGGTCCTGAAGGGACCGGAGTTAGTAGCCGTGGGCGAGCGGCTTTGCGCGAAGCCATGGCTTCACCTCTCTGCGTCTCTGCGTACTCTGCGTCTCAGCGGCAAAAGATGTTCGTCCCTTCACGGACCTTTTAACGCAGAGACGCTGAGTACGCTGAGGCGCAGAGAAGAAGTTTCAATTGTCTTATGAGGAAGATCACGCACAGCCTTTTGGTACTGGCATTAATCGCGCTCGTCTGTCCGGGCTGCCACACACGACAAGCGCAATCCTCCAACCCGCAAACCCAGCGGATTGTTTCTATCAGTCCGAACGTAACAGAGATCCTTTATGGTGTCGGCGCATGGTCCCAAGTCGTGGCAGTTTCTCAATATTGCTCGTATCCCGATGATGTTAAGAATAAACCGCGCGTCAGCGGGTGGGACAAAACAAATCTTGAGCAACTCACTTCCCTCAAACCCGATCTGGTAATCGGAGTTGACGCTCAAGCTCCGTTTCTTCAGGACAAGTTGAATGGCTTAGGTATACGTTCGCTGTTTCTCAACACTCAAACTCTCGCCGATGTTTACAACTCCATCAGAGAGATAGGTCGGGTGACAGGACATGAAAAAGAGTCAGCCGAGCTCTTAACCAGGACACAAGGAGAGGTTGAAGCGATCCGAAAGGTGATGGTTGGGCGTCAACCTACTAAGGTGTTGTGCGTTGTAGATCGTCTGCCCGGCACGATTAGAGAAATGTATACGGCAACTCGCGGCAGTTACCTCGATGAGATCATCACAATCGCCGGAGGTGAATCTATTGCCCCAACCGCTGAACATGGATGGGGCAAGATTACGAAGGAAGCAGCAGTGTCACTCAATCCTGAGGTAATCATCGACATGATCCAGGTGCCGCAGGGGAGTTTCGCAGAAGATCCAATTGCAGTATGGCGCGAGTTGTCCGAAGTGAACGCTGTCAAGAACAAGAGAATTTACCCAATTAGCGATCCGCTTGTTATTCATCCTAGTCAGTTTGTCGGACATACAGCGCAAGTCTTCGCACGGGCAATCCATCCTGAGGCATTTTCAAATGTTCCCTGAGAACGGCACAGTTGGACCACCCGGTACAACCCCAATAATTGAAGCTAGAAGTTTGTTCTTTGCTTATGGGAGTACAACTGTCGTCACCAATGTTTCTTTAACGCTTCCAAGGAGCGCAGTCGGAGCACTGATCGGTGCGAATGGGTCCGGCAAATCAACGTTAATTCGTCTTTTGGCAGGCCTCCTTAAACCGGCTAACGGCCAAGTCCTGATCGATGATGCTCCACTAACGACCTTACCAGCACGAGAGCGTGCTAAACGAATTGCTTACGTCCCGCAATCGACATCTACAATTTTTCCGTTCACTGCGATGGAAGTGGTCCTAACCGGCCGTAGTCCTTACAGTGGACGATTCAATTTTGAAAACCAGAAAGATGAAGACATTGCGCTGGCAGCTCTTGAGTTGTTAGACGCTGCTCACCTTGCCAATCGTCCAATAACGGAGTTGTCAGGCGGCGAGCGACAACTGGTAACGGTCGCACGCGCTCTGGCCCAGGAGCCAGAGGTGATGCTCTTGGATGAACCAGCAAGTGCACTCGATCTAAAACATCGCACGCAATTGGCTCGTGCGTTGCGCCGGCTTAGCGATGAACGAGGGATTACTGCGCTAATGATCACGCATGACCTGATGTTGCTCGATTCGGTTGCCGACTTAGTGTTGGCGATGAAATGTGGCCGGTTGATTGCCAATGGTGCGCCGGAGTCTGTCCTGAGCGAAGAAATCTTGAGCGATGTCTACGATGCGCGCATCCGCACCGAACGCAGTCGAGATCGAACCTTTATCTGGTCGGAGTTTTGATGTCTACCAAAACGACTGTGAACTCAACCGGGTCGGATTCTCGGAGTCAAGTTAACCTTGGCACCGGCCGCGTCCGTGTACGTTTGCAGTTTGTCATACCGATTCTGATCGCGGGTCTAATCGTATCAATCGCTATAGGGCTTTATGTAGGTTACCAACCACTCGACTTCCACTCCTTACAAACAGATCCGATTTCGCGCGCAGTCCTGTTTCGCCTGCGCTTACCACGCGTGATAATGGCCAGTATTGTCGGCGCTTCGTTGGCGCTGGTTGGCGCAGCGCTTCAGGCGCTATTTCGCAATCCATTGGCCGAGCCTTTTACTTTGGGTGTGTCTGGTGGCGCTTCACTCGGGGCGAGCCTGGCAATAGCGCTGGGATTAGGGATTAACCTTGCCGGCGTCCCGATTATTTTTGTCGCCGCATTCGTCGGGTCTGCACTCTCAGTAGTGCTTGTTTACCGCCTCGCTCATTCGGGTGGAGGCGTCATGTTGCCGGGTGCCTTACTGCTCGCAGGAGTGGTGCTGAATCTTTGCTCATCGGCTTGTGTGTTGGTTATTCAATACCTCGCCAATTACAACCAGGCGCTCCAGATTCTTCGTTGGTTAATCGGGAGTCTTGATGTGGTCGGTTTTGGTCTTATCTGGCGCATGTTGATCTTTCTCATTCCCGGGTGGCTGATCCTTGGAGCTTATGCGCGCGACCTTCACCTCCTGGCTACCGGTGAAGAATCGGCGGCCAGCCTTGGCGTTGATGTGCAGCGAACGGAGCGAATTGTGTTTATCGCCAGTTCATTGATTGTTGGCGTAACTGTTTCCGTCGGCGGCGCAATTGGTTTCGTGGGTTTAATCGTACCTCATGCGGCGCGGCTGTTATTCGGACAAGACGTTCGAGTTCTTCTGCCCGCTTCCTTTCTCCTCGGCGGAGCTTTTTTGGTTTTGGCGGACACGCTTGCACGCGTTGTGATTTCGCCCGGTGAAATGCCTGTCGGAGCGATTACAGCGCTACTTGGTGGTCCAGTTTTTCTTCTCCTTCTAAGGAGGCAACGACGGTATTCAGCAATGTGATTTCCGGCTTTGCGCAAGAAAAATCAGATACCACCTGCTTTAGAGACTGTGTGAAAACTCAAAACGGAAAAAAATTAACCACAAAGGCCCAAAGACACTAAGACACAAATGCAACTTATGAAGAGCGGTTCGTGTCTTTCAGTCTTCGTGTCTTGTGGTTAAGTTGTCCATTCCAAACTTTTCACACAGTCTCTTCAGCAGCGTGGAGTTTCAGTTTTGCGCTATGAACGTAATGAAAATTTGTAGCCCGAAATTGAAACTCCACGCTGCTAAAGCAGGTGGTATCTAATCGTCTCTTAGAAGCGGCACCCTAGCGGAAAATTGAAACTCCACACTGCTAAAGCGGGTGGTATCTGACTTTTTATTTGAGAGATTCGATGACAGCACGAGCATTAATGGTATTGGGAACAGGATCAGACGCAGGAAAGTCCCTGACGGTCGCTGCGCTGTGCCGCATTCTTCGCCAGGAAGGCTTTAACGTTGCGCCTTTCAAAGCACAGAATATGGCACTCAATTCGTTTGCAACTCGCGAAGGTCATGAAATCGGACGGGCTCAAGCAATGCAGGCTCAGGCTGCGGGAATCGAGCCGCACGTTGATATGAATCCTATCCTACTTAAACCAACCTCGGATGTTGGTTCGCAGGTGATTCTCAACGGGAAGGTGTTTGGTAATTACCGCGGTGTTGATTACTACGGTTTGAAAGCTGAGTTGCTCGCTGCTGTAAGTGCAGCATACAAGCGATTGGCAGCGCGCCACGAAATCATCGTTCTTGAAGGTGCCGGCTCGCCCGTTGAAATGAATCTGAAAGATCGCGATGTGGTCAACATGAAGATGGCGGAAATTGCCGACGCCGTCTGCATCCTCGTTGCGGACATCGATCGGGGCGGCGTCTTTGCTTCTTTAGTTGGAACTTATAGTTTGCTCGAGCCGGAAGAGCGAAAGAGATTTTGCGGATTCCTGATCAACAAATTCCGCGGTGACCTAAACTTATTTACGTCTGGTATCGAGTACCTCGAAGAGAAATTGGCCCAACCATGTCTTGGAGCCATTCCGTATCTGCACAATCATGGTATCGATGATGAAGACAGCGTTTCATTGGAGCGTCGACAGGTTAAGCCACCTTCGATAAGCGATGGCAGACTCTCGATCTGTGTTATAGGTTTTCCTTACCTTTCAAACTTCACTGATTTCACTGCTTTGGAAGTTCAACCAGATGTCGTTCTTTATTATTCCCGCCGACCAGACGATGCTCGTAACGCCGACGTTTTGATCTTGCCGGGTAGTAAGAACACGATTTCTGATCTGCAATGGCTCAAGAAGAATGGTTGGGGAACGATTATTGAGAATCATCTCGCAGCAGGAAAGTCGTTGTTAGGCATCTGCGGTGGATTCCAAATGTTGGGTCGCGAGATACGCGATCCTTATCAGACTGAGAGTGAGGTAGAAGAAGTGTCGGGTCTTGGCATTCTTGAGGTCGAGACCACGCTCGATCGTGAAAAGATAACTCGGCAAGCTACAGCAAGATTCAACGATTCCTTTCAGTCGTCACCGGACTTCCGCGGTTATGAGATCCACCTGGGCGAGACCAAATTAGGTGACGGGGTGCAGCCGCTTTTTCGCTTGCAGCGGGTTGGTCATGATCTATGGATTGACGACGGCGCGGTCGGTCATGACGGAAGGGTTCTTGGAACTTATTTACACGGTCTCTTCGATACCACTGATGGTCTTGCCTGGTTGATCGACCACTGGCTGCGGATTTCTGGAAAGCCAGCGCAGCATGCAAAGATTATCGATCCGGGAGTTGAACGGGAGCGACGTTACGACGCTTTAGCCGATCAGTTCCGAAAGCATATGAAACTGGACTTGATTCATCGCGCGTTGATGGCCCAGGGGTGAGTTGTCAGCCAAAGAGTTGCAAATTCCCCACACGGCAGTGTGGGGATAGTTCAAGTCCTTTCTACAACGAGTGCTTGAGCATAGAGTTTCGAATCCCCCACACGGCAGTGTGGGGATTGTTCAAGTCCACACTATTCATTGGTACACTCGAAAGTCAGAGCGTTAGTTGAAATGCAAATAAATAGATCGGACTTGAACGATCCCCACACTGCCGTGTGGGGGATTCGAAACTCAACAACCGACGCATCTCTGAGTAGAAAGGACTTGAACCATCCCCACACTTCCGTGTGGGGGATTTTTGCTTTTGTGCAAAGCTTATGAAAATAGAACGAGTATGCGTTTTTTGCGGATCGTCGACCGGAAATCGGCCGGCGTATCAACAAGCCGCGATTGATATTGGCACCGCGCTCGCTCGGAACAATTTCGAGCTTGTATATGGAGGCGGTCATGTTGGGCTCATGGGCGTGGTGGCTAACGCAGTTCTAATGAACGGTGGACGGGTGATAGGCGTGATACCCGAGCACCTCGCTGCCAAAGAGCTAGCCCACAATGGATTAACCGAGCTGCGCGTGGTGGCTTCAATGCATGAACGAAAAGCAATGATGGAAGAGCTGTCGGACGCTTTCGTTGCGTTACCCGGTGGGTACGGTACGTATGAAGAGTTCTGCGAGATGCTCACCTGGGGTCAATTAGGCTTACATCAGAAGCCGTGCGGACTGCTTAACGTGGACGGCTTTTATGATTCGCTCATCGACTTCTTTGAAAATGCCGTGCGCGAAGGATTTGTCCATCCCGAACATCGTAAGTTAGTGCTTGATGATTCCAATCCTGACGTGTTGATTCAACGGTTACGCGAGTTCAAGGCGCCGACGGTTACAAAGTGGATAGATCGTGACGAGACATAAGGAGAGCATCAAATGAATAGTTTTGCCGCAGGCGTGGGAGCCGTAATTGTCGACGAGGAGCTTGGCACAAAAAGTCAGATACCACCTGCTTTAGCAGCGTGGAGTTTCAGTTTCGCGCTACAAACGTGCCCTAAAGCCAGTGAAGATACCACCTGCTTTAGCAGCGTGGAGTTTCAGTTTCGCGCTAGAGTCTAGTGAAGCGCGGATCCGTAGCGAAAAACTGAAACTCCACCCTGCTGAAGCCGGTGGTATCTAACCGTACTGTCAGAAGCGTATTAGCGCGAAACTGAAACTCCACCCTGCTGAAGCCGGTGGTATCCACAAGCCCAGCACAGTGCAGCGTGATGACAACTAAAAACTCTAAATTGATTCTTGTACTTGGCGGCGCACGAGCCGGCAAGAGCACGTTTGCCCTCAGACTTGCCGAGGAAAGTGTTAAGAACGGAAACGTAACTTTTGTAGCAACTGCTCAGGCGTTGGACGACGATATGGAGACAAGGATCGCGCGTCATCGGCAGGAGCGACCTTCAGAGTGGCAAACAATTGAAGAACCATATCAACTAGATACAGCGTTGCTTCAAGCTGCGAGTTCAACCGTCGTAATAGTCGACTGTTTGACATTGTTCCTATCGAACTGGCTGGTCCATGCTGATGATGAGGTCCAGTGCGCCGAAGCAGTGCAACGGATCTCCGAGAGTTTTCTTAGTTCAGCAAAAGCTCACTCGGGGACAGTGATTTGTGTCTCCAATGAAGTTGGAATGGGGATCGTTCCTGAGACTGAAATGGGTCGTAGCTTTCGAGATCTCCTGGGCCGTGTTAACCAGCAGTTCGCTGCAGCAGCTGACCAAGTTTATCTATTGGTGTCCGGTATTCCGATACTAATAAAACCATCTTCCAATTAATTCCTATCACTTTTATGAGCGATTTGACATCAGAATCTACCACCCTCTGCGCTTCGATCAAGGCCGTCGATGAGGCGTGGCTTGAAAAGGCGCGGGCTCGACAGCTAGTTCTTACTAAGCCGCCGGGCAGTCTTGGGCGTCTGGAGGAAATCGGCAACAGGCTTTCTGCAATTCAACAAGCTGTTACGCCAGAAGTCACGCAGAAGAGAATCTATGTGGTTGCTGGTGACCATGGAGTGACGGCTGAAGGAGTCAGTGCTTATCCTCGTGAAGTAACCGCGCAAATGATTGACAACTTTCTGAGTGGAGGCGCGGCCATCAACGTACTCGGAAGACACGGTGGCATTGAGGTGAGGGTTGTAGACGCAGGCGTCGATGCTGATCTTTCAACACGGGCTGGTCTAATCAGCGTCAAGAGAAATCGCGGCACCGAAAACTTTGCCCTGGGACCGGCGATGAAAAGAGCCGAGGCTGAACAATTGATTGCGGCCGGAGTTGAGTTAGCGCGAGTCGCAAGCGCTGAACAAATCAAACTCCTTGGTGTTGGTGATATGGGCATTGGGAACACAACAGCCGCAAGTGCGATTACGGCCGCGCTAACTGCGGAAGATCCTGCTCGTCACACTGATCGAGGAACTGGAGTAGACGATCCTCGTCTCGCCCACAAGATCGAGGTCATCCGCCAATCGCTCGCAATCAATCAACCGGACCAAAATGATCCAATCGACGTGCTAGCCAAAGTTGGTGGCGCTGAGATTGCGGTGATGATGGGTTTGATAATTGGCGGAGCCTCGAATCGGGTCGCGGTTGTTTCCGACGGTTTCATCTCGACCGCAGCGGCGGCGCTCGCTGTTAGGTTATGTGGAAATACGCGAGATTATTTGTTCTTGGCGCATCGATCAGTTGAACGTGGACATGCTGCACTAATTGAACTTATCGGTCTTGAGCCGCTCCTCGATCTCAAGATGAGACTTGGCGAAGGCACCGGGGCCGCATTGGCGATGCACATCCTGGATGCCTCAACGAAGTTGCTACGCGAAATGGCTACTTTTGGCGAAGCGGGTGTAAGTGACAAAGAGTAAACCCACGTTTGAGCTGCACCGTGGTTGGAAAGAACAAAGTGTCCGAATTTTGCAGGAGGCTCTAAAGCATATCGGACACTTTGCAAAAAAGGTTCTCAGATCACAAATTTGAGATCTCACAGTAAATGCAAAACAAATTCCACTCGCTTATTTGAGATCTTCGATTTGAGATCCTAGAGGGCAAGCCACCCTTCCCTACTTGTTCTTTCCAAGAATCTGGTTGATCGGTGTAATCTGTGGGTACCACGGGATGGAGCTTGAACGAATCGCAAACTTTGTATAAGGTTCCCTTGCTCAAGACTCGTGACGCCCACAAAAACGATCTTTTTTGATCGCTGTTAACCTGCCGAAGATTGGAGACCTCATGTCAGAAGAGAACAAACAACTAGTTCGTCGTTGGTTTGAAGAAGTTTGGAACAACGGGCGCGCCGATGCGATCGAAGAGATGTTCGACGAAAACGGAATTGCTCACGGCTTATCTAATGATCCCGCCAAACCGATAAAAGGTCCCAAGGACTACCGGCCTTTTTACACAATGTTCCGTGAAGCGTTCCCAAATATGAAGATCGTGATTGAAGACATGATTGCGGAAGGCGACAAAGTGACTGCCCGTTGCTCCGTCCGTGGTAAGCACGAAGGACACTTCCTTGGAATAGCTGCGACCCAGGCGCCGGTAGAATTTACTGGAATCACAATTGTTCGAATCGCCAACAACAAAATTGTCGAGGCGTGGAATAACTTTGATTTCCAAGCTGTCGACAAGCAGATTGGTCGTCACTAACTTTCGCGGATATCTGAAACCTCAAACTAACCTCGCTTGAGTTGAGCGCTGCAGTGGAAGCTTTTCATGCTCCGCTGCACGTCGACTCAATTCAAACCGGTATGTTTCACAATTGCACCCAAAGGAGCGGTCATGTATCTACCCCCGCTACGTTTCGCTCTATTCTTCCTCTCGTTTTTCATCCTAGTGTGCGAACCCATTGCCGGCCAATCCGACACCGGTAAAGTCGTTGTCACGATTACCGATGTGAATGGCGCCCTCGTTTCGGGGGCGGCTGTCACGGCCAAAAATCTGACTGGCTTACTGACTCGTGAGGCCGCCTCTTCACACGCAGGGGAATATGAAATCCCCAGCCTGGCAGTTGGACGTTACGAGATATCTGTTGTCGCAGCCGGATTCAAAACAGTGCGACAAACGATTTCGGTTCACGTCAATGAAGAGTCACGTGTCACGCTTCTGCTTGAACCAGGTGAACCATCTGCAACCGTTACAGTTTCAAGTGATGCAGGTCAGGTTCAGTTGACTACTTCCAATTTAGGCAAGGTCGTTGGAGGCGAGTTGATCCTGAATCTACCGCTGAATGGCCGAAGCTTCTACGATCTCGGCTTATTGCAAACGGGCGTTGTACCTTTGCAACCAGGGCGGAGCCTGACTCAGGATTCTTACAACGTTAATGGTGCACGCGACACCAACAACAACTATCTGCTCGACGGTGTGACGAACCAACAACTTGAATACAACAATCTGCAAATCAAACCCGCAATCGACGCGTTATCCGAGTTCAAAATTCAAACCAACCTGTATTCCGCCGAATTTGGCAGAAATGCAGGAGCCATCGTCAACGCGGTTACCAAGTCAGGTGGTGATGAATTTCATGGTGATGTCTGGGAGTTTTTGAGGAACGACGCCCTCGACGCACGCAACTTTTTCTCACAGGAAACACCGGCACTTAAACGCAATCAGTTTGGAGGCACTCTGGGTGGTCCATTTGCAATCGCCCCAGTTTTTCGTAAACGATATCCAACCTTCTTTTTTGTTTCTTACGAAGGAGTGCGCCAGGATCACGGAATTACCTCTTCGACTGTTGTCCCAACCGCCCAGGAGAGAACTGGTGATCTGAGCAATGTCCAGATACCCATCATCGATCCGGAGACAGGGCTTCCATTCATGGGGAACATAATCCCTAATGGTCGGATCAGCGCGGCCGCAAAGAGTCTGTTGAGCCTTTACCCTCTTCCAAACGTCTCAACAGTTCCCAGAACACTTAATTTCACCGCCAGCCCATCCCAAACAACCCGGCAAAACCAGTTCATTGTGAGAATCGATCAATCAGCGTCCACAAAAACTACGATCTTCGGGCGATATGTTTATGACAACTTGATCGACAATGCTCCATTCCAATTTGGAAATGTTCCTGCTCAGATTCCAGGGTATTCACAAGACCAGAAAAACAAGAATCAAAATCTCGCTCTCGGCTTTACGCGAATCCTCTCATCAACCGATATCAACGACTTTCGGTTTGGCTTTAGCCGCACAAACAATCCAACTAACTTTCTGCCTCTTAGTAAGCCCACCGACGTCGGGATCAACTTTCGAGTTCCTGACAATGTTGGTCTCACGGATGTTCGTATTGCTGGTTTTTCCGGCATTGGCAATAGCATCTTTGGTCCATCGCATTATGTCTTCAATACGTTTCAATTCCAGGACACCTACACCCGTGTTCAAGGTCGTAACACCTTCAAGGCAGGAGTTGAGTACCGCAAGCACCAGGAAAATGTGAGACTTCAATTTGCCGAAAACGGCCAATTCCTTTTCAACGGAATCTTCTCGGGCGACGCGTTGGCAGATTTCCTATTGGGTCGGGCTTTCTATTTCACTTTTGGCGACTTCAAACGAGATGTGCTGCATCAACGGTGGAGCGCGACAAACTTTTTCTTTCAGGATGATCTTCGCGTTATGCGACGGCTCACTCTTAATCTCGGAATTCGTTACGAATACGTAACTCCGATCAACGATGCGTCTGGTCAAACTGCAACTGTGTTGATTCGCAAACCATTCACACCGGGAATTCCACAGAGTGGAGTCGCTGAGACTGTGCTCGCTGGCACAAATGGTCTTTGTGATAAATGCACATACCTTCCAGACAAGAACAATGTGGCTCCTCGTCTCGGCTTTGCTTACGACTTGTTGGGGAACGGCCGACTTGCAATACGCGGTGGGTATGGCGTCTTCTTTAACCAGATTGAAAGTAACCTTGCGCTGGAGAATGTTCTGCAACCGCCTTTCGCTTCCTTTCCACTAGTCCTGGATTCAGGAGGAGTGGGCTACGCTAGTCTGGGAAGCCCGACGTGTGGCGGCCTTTGTGTGCCTCCCGGTGCAGGTCTGGTCCTGGTCACAGATCCTCATCTCGGAACACCTTACATGCAACACTTCAACTTAAATGCGCAGTATCAATTCTTTTCAGACTTTGTGTTCGAGTTGGGTTACGTGGGAACAGCTGGTACAGCGCTGCTTCAGTTTCAAGATCTGAATCAACCAATCTTTATTCCCGGAGTCGATAACATGGGGAACCCGATTTCTACGCCCGCAAATAAAGAGTCGCGACGGCCATATGCTGGATACAGCACCATCGCTCAATCGGTCACGAACGGTAGTTCGATTTACCACGCGCTACAAACGAGTTTGACAAAGCGCTTCAGTAGGGGGTACACGTTTTTGGCGGGTTACACTTTTTCGAAGTCGATAGATCTCGCTTCACAATATCACTCTGGTTCTGGCAATCCGATCGATCCTGCAATAGCGCAGGACGCAAACAACTTTAGTGCTGACCGTGGGCTTTCGTCATTTGATATCCGGCATCGATTCACACTCAGCGGCGTTTTTGAACTGCCATTTGGTGCGGGCAAGAAGTATCTGGACCATCACGGAGCGGTTAATAAGTTTGTTGGCGGGTGGTCAGTGAGTCCAATCGTGACCTTTTCGAGTGGTGTCCCGCTTACCGTAAGAGACTTCACCGATCCCTGCGGCGTCAGTGGTCCTTTTATTACCAGTTGTAGACCAAACTTGTTGCGCAACCCACTGCTTCCTGGCAACAGGCGCTCAGTAAATGCGTGGTTCGATACTGGCGCATTTGCTCAGCAGGCTTTTGGTGAGTTTGGCACAGCTGGTAGGAACATCATTTTTGCAGACGGAGCACAAAACCTGGATTTGGCGGTAATCAAGAGGACTCACTTTGGACCCGACTCTAGCGGGATTACGGGTGAGTTTCGCGCTGAGTTCTTCAATTTGGCAAACCATCCTCAGTTTGGGACACCGGATCTCAACTTCTCGTCGCCAACCTTTGGCCAAATCTTTTCGACAGCTCGTGGTTCGACCGAAAGAGTGATCCAATTTGGATTGAAGTTAAGTTTTTGAGATCGTTGCCCGTCTCCTTTCCCGAAACAAACGACATGCATACCGCGTAACACTGCTGATATGACCAGCGCATTGTCCGTTGAACCAACTCCTCGGAAACCGCTTCGCGTGTGGCCCGGCGTCGTCCTTGTCGTGGTGCAATGGGTCGCGTGGCTGGTGGTCCCTTTCTTTTTTCCCGACTACATGCTCAAAGCAATGTTGGCTACGGCCTTATGCGCTTTGGCCATCGTTTTATGGTGGTTGATTTTTAGCCGTGCACCCTGGTACGAACGTATACTTGTCCTGATCCTGATTGTCCTTGCAGTAATCGGAACCAAGCGAATTGTTCACGTGTCGATTGCAACCGGCAGCATGGGATTCTTGCTTTTCGTTATGGCGATCCCGGTTATGAGCATGGCTCTCGTCGCGGCGGCAGTGATCAGTCGCCGTCTCTCCGCAGGTCGGCGGCGCGCGGTGATAGCTGCTGCAATCGTGGTCGGATGCGGAGTGTTTACACTAATGCGAACCGCCGGTGCTTCCGGAGACTTCAAAAACGATTTCCACTGGCGCTGGTCCAAAACACCTGAAGAGCGTTTGCTGGCCCAGGGTGGCGAGGATACTTCAGGATCGCCCTCCGTCACTCCGGCAACCGTCAAGACTGATACCGACTGGCCCGGCTTTCGAGGACCGCAGCGCGATGGTTCGGTTCACATTGCGCATCTCAAGACCGACTGGTCAACGTCGCGACCAACCGAACTGTGGCGCCGGCCCGTTGGCCCAGCCTGGTCATCGTTTGCCGTCCATGAAGGTCGCCTTTATACACAAGAGCAACGCGGCAACGATGAAATTGTGGCCTGCTATGACGTGGGCACTGGCAAGCCAGTGTGGAAGCACAGTGACCCAACTCGATTTTATGAGTCAGTTGGCGGTCCCGGTCCGCGCTCCACGCCCACGCTCAGCAACGGTCGCGTTTATGCACTCGGAGCGACCGGAATCATAAACTCGC
>JBKPQV010000485.1:0-5957 GCA_046734235.1 Acidobacteriota bacterium | reverse complement strand
GCCAACTCGCTTTTCAATGAGCTTCTCTCGGATCATTCGGGCTCCAGTTAAGAGGAATTAGTCCGCTGCAGTGCGTAATGCAAACTCAACGGCGGTATCTATTTGTGGTCCCGTCGCATCGCCAAAGCCGACGAAGCGTCTTACTAATTGACCTTTGGTATCGAATACGAAAGTTTGTGGAATAGCATCCTGCCCAGCCATTAAGAAATTGACCAGGTCTTCATCCGGCAGTCCTAGTGCGTAATTGATTTTGAACTCCTGAGCAAAGCCCGGAACCTTAGGGACGTCATCTTCACCACCAACATTCAGGCCCACTACTCTGACTTCATTTTGATAGCGGTTTTGCAAGTCGACCAAGTGCGGAATGCTAACGCGACATGGTTCACACCAGGTAGCGTAAAAATCAAGGATCAAAACTTTTCCTTTGAATTCTGAGAATGCATTCCGACTTCCATCAGCAAGACTCCAACCCATTTGTTCGATCGACTTCCCATTTACGGGTGGCATCGGTAACGAGGTATTCGGCTGAGTCGATATCACCGGAGCTGGCGCATTGGCGTTTTTTGGTGTGTCGGTTCCGTTGCACCCGATGAACACCACACTGGTGAACACCAGCAGCGACAAAACGAAACGATCAGTTTTCACTATCCACCTCAGGGCTTACAGGAACTCTGTCAGGGTATTCGGCTGGAAGAGGGTCGCCAGGCACGCGATACTCGCCTTCAACCCAGCGTCCCAGGTCCACTAGCTGGCAGCGCTCAGAACAGAACGGTCGAAACTGATTGTCTTTCCACTCGATTGTTTTACCGCAGGTAGGGCATTTCATGAATCTTAGCGCTGACGGCTGCTTATCACACTAGCGACGCAGGTCGTTTGATCAGAATTCGTCGTTTGACGAACTCGATCGTACCCTCGCGTCGCATCGCATTCAAGCGCACCGTAACGCTTTCGCGGGTGGAACCTACAATTGAGGCAATTTCGCGGTGAGGTAGCGGAATATCAATAAGAACGCCTTCTGGCTCGGAAACCCCGTATCTGACAGAAAAGTCGGCAAGCAACCTGTCGAGGCGGGCGGGAATCGCATTGAGAGCGAAATCGGCCAGCCGGCGTTCGGCATGATCAAGTCGTTGACCGATCAAGCGGAAAGTGTAATCATGAAGCCTGTCGTCCTCAGCCATCCCCCTTTTGAAATCAGCGACATGGATCCGCAATAGTCTTGAGTTTTCGTAGGCTATAGCCGAATTCGCGCGTTGCCCCGCAGCTGAATAAAGAGCCGATTCCCCAAAGAGCGAACCCTCTGGAAGGATGTCGATAACGGCTTCTCGGCCAGTTTCACTTTCGATGCGACAGAGCTTTACTCGGCCGTTGATAATTGCATACAGGCAGTCAGCAGGTTCGCCGGCCCTATAGACAAACCGGCGACGGCGGAAGTCCAGAACGACGGAACTGTTGGCGAGATCTGAAATGAGCGCTTCGTTAAGTGATGATCCAAAATCGAGCCGACGGATTATTTCCGCACGATCATCTGGGGTTAAGTCCCGTGCGCGCTTTTGCTCTTGCACGACTTTCATCTGCCTATCCTTTTGAGCGTGGAGCTTACGCTACTTACATGAATCGGTTAGTGCAGCGTGCGCAATTCCAAGGTAGTCCTGAGCGGGGTCAGTATTTTTGTTTATATGTAAGGAAACCCGCGTGAACGCTAACAGGCTGTCTCTTTTCGGCGATTTGAACTTGAACTTGAACTCAAAGCTTGGCGAGTGCCGGCACGAACGAATTAACCGAATGGCCGAACTGTAGCATGAAGATAAAAGGGGCGCAAGAACAATAAGGACCAAGTTTCGAAGTTTTATGGAGCCAAAATTTACCATCCTCGTAGTTGATGACAACCCCGACAAGCTGGACCTTTTGGAGGCAGCTCTCAAGCTTGCCGGGTACCGTGTAACCACAGCCACTGACGGCGACGAAGCCCTTGCGGCGATAGAGTCGTTCCAACCCGATTTGGTGATCACAGACGTCATGATGCCACGCATGAATGGATACGAATTGGCCCAGAAGATCAGGGCAAATCCGCTTACCAAATTTATTCCGGTAATCATGCAAACGGCGGCGGGACGGCGCGTTGAAGACCTGCGCCGGGCTTCCGAAGTTGGCGCGCTTGGCTATATCACTGATCCAACAGACCTCGACCTATTGTTGGCCCGGGCTCGGACCCTCTTGGAATTCAAGGCCTACCTGGACGTCTGTGAAGAGGCGGCCTTTACGGACCACCTAACCGGCTTGGCCAACCGTCGGCGCTTCGAAAGACAACTCGAACGGGAAGTAAATAGAACCCTTCGCCTCGGCCACCCCTTCAGCTTGTTGATGATAGATATAGACCACTTTAAGAACCTTAACGACACGTGTGGACACAATGTTGGTGACGAGGCGATTCGTGGTATCGGAAGGGTGCTGCGTGAAGGGACTCGTGGTATAGACCTGGCCGCCCGGATTGGCGGCGAAGAGTTTTCTGTTTTATTAGTCGAAACCGAACTGAGCCGGGGCGTAGAAGTAGCCGAGCGCCTGCGTTCAGCAATCAAGACGATGAGGATTCCGCGAGCCGGGCAAATTACTGCTAGTTTTGGGGTTGCAGAATGTCCTACTAGCGCGCAAACTTCAATTGAGATTCTTAAGGCAGCAGACGATTTGTTGTATCAGGCAAAAGGAAACGGTCGGGATCGGGTAGTTGCTCAGGAATTGATGAAATCGAACTCGGCGGTAGCCGGGGACGTACAACGCGAAGGAAAGCAGAGCCCGGTTAACTAGAGGACCTCTAATGGCTGATTACAAAGACAAGATTGACGAATGGCAACAGGCAGCGCGCCGCAAGGCACGAGAACTCGACGAAAAGTTTGCAATTTCGGATTTGGTAGGCGAAAGCGCGCGTGTAGCGGGCGAAGCCGCTAGGCGTGGGGCCGAAACGATGGCCAATGGTGCCGAACGCCTCCGCGCAGAAGCTGAAAAGCTAACCAGCGAGGATGAAGTTGGCGAAGCTGCACGACGTGCGGCGAGTGGGACCGTTAAAGGAGTTAAGAAGGCTGGAGAAGCATTTAAGGATGTTGCCGGAGACGCCGGAAAGAAAGTTTTTGATGAGGCCAAGACTTACTACGATCGCGCATCCCAAGTTTATGACACAGGAGCGAAATTTACTCGCGCCTCAACGGCTGCAACTTCAGGAATACTAAAAGCACGTGACTGGGTCAAAGAGAATCCAGGCAAAGCTGCGGTTGTCTCGGTTTCTTTAGTGCTTGGCATTCGCGCTGGGGCAGCGTTCCCCGGCCTTGATGCGGTCTTACTCGGCTCGCATCCTCATTGGTTAACCCACTCGGCCCTTCCGGTCTACGGCTTGCGCAAGGCCAGCGAAAAGTTCGACGACTATTTAAAGAAGCGGGAAGAGCTAATTGGACTTGGTGAGTTAACTGAAGCCGAACAACAGCGTGCTGAGTTTGAACGCAATATCGTGAAGTATGTTGGCGCGCCGTTACTGGGTGCATTTAGTTGTGCGGCTGGTGCCGTCATGTGGGCGCAGATATTTCAGCCTGGGGCAATTACTGGTGCACCCATTAGTTGGTTGTTGGGTGGGAATCCGTTCCTTGACGGCGTCTGGCTATTCGCGAACGGAGTGATCTGCTTCCACCAGGGTTACAAGTTTTTCATGATCGCCTTGGCAGACCAGGCTGAAGTTGCGAAAGTGGTGCGAGAGATTAAAGGGTTATTACCGGCGAGCGTTGCATAGCAAGTTCAAACAATCGACAGCGGAAAAGGTAGAAAGCACAACCCGAAAACCACCAGGGTAACGATCGCAATAATTAATCGTTTCGTTCCTAAAGGCTCCATCACCGGCGGAGCCGGATGTCGAACCCTCATCATGATTCCCAGTAAGAGTGTGTAGAGAAACCCACTAGGGCTACCGTGCCACCAGAAGCCCAGCACGGCCAACAGGGCCACACTCACGAAGGCCACACGGCCGATGATTTTGTGAGCTCGCTGGCCAAACACCGCGAATGTCCCATGTCCACCGTCTAGCTGACCTACAGGCATCAGATTCAAACTTGTCACAAGCAGGCCAATCCAGGCCGCCATGTAATAAGGATTGGTTGGTGAATCCGGCACAAGCTTGATG
Source organism: Acidobacteriota bacterium (assembly GCA_046734235.1). Taxonomy (GTDB): domain Bacteria; phylum Acidobacteriota; class Blastocatellia; order Pyrinomonadales; family Pyrinomonadaceae; genus PSRF01. The sequence continues at coordinate 1,798 of JBKPQV010000485.1, read as the reverse complement.
TTTAGCACCCGTGCTAACAGGCGAAATAGCAGAGGATCGTTAAAGAATATTCCTGAACTGTGACTGCTTGGCGGTCCAATAGTCACTATTCCGATAATTGCAATCGGTACGGCAACGATGAATCCTGCTAATGGGCCGGCAAGTCCGATATCGAATAATGCGCGTCGATTTGGGATTGGTGAGCGAATTTTGATGAAAGCTCCAAATGTGCCCGCCATGAAGAGTGGTGGTGCAGGAATGAAAAATGGCAGTGTTGCATCAACGCCGTAGTAGCGACAGGCAAGGTAGTGGCCCATCTCGTGTGAAAACAAGATCGCTAGCAAAGCGGCGGAGAAGGCTGCTCCGTTAATTATCAGTCCCGGGTTAACTACGACAAACTTGAAATAGGCGAAAAGCGAATTGAAGTAGGTCAGGGGGACATACAAAACGTAATCGAGTGGTGTCCGAAGTGCAGGTTCTGCAATTGGTATGTCGATTGGCTGAAAGATGCCGGCAACTATGGTGCTGAGAATGGTCAGAAAGAATAAGCCACCGTGTATTCCCCATTCCCGGCCGGAAGGCATGCTTGTTTGTCGTTCAATGCCGCCAAACTGTCCGGGTATTTCTCTAATCGATTCAGCCATGTGCACGGTTTAGAAGACTAAAGGCCAGAGTTGGGATGCTTTGCAGTGCCATCTCTAGCCTCAACAAGATATCGATTGAATGGACGAAGGCTCGTTAGAATCGACGCCTAGTCGTCGTTTTCCCCATCTTCATGAGCTTGGAGTTCTTTTCCAGGTTTGAAACGAATTGTCTTTCCTGAGGGAATCGCAACTTCTTCGCCTGTTCGTGGATTGCGGCCCACGCCCCGTTTTCTCGGTTTAACCACGAAAACTCCAAAGCCGCGTAACTCGATTCGTTCTCCTCTAGTTAACGCCTCCTTCATCGAATGGAAAAGCGCCTCAACTGCCTGTTCGGCTTTCATCTTTGGAACGCCGGTTTTATCAGCGACTCGATTGATGATGTCTAGCTTTATCACGACTAGGAGCCTCTCTTTTTCCGTTCCGCCCGGGCGGGACTCTGGGCATACAGAGCAGGTGTGGATGATAGAGAGGCGTAAGGAATACTGTCAAGGAATGCTCATCTAACGCTAAGATGTTGGTCGGTCGAACCTTGACGAAAAGCTCGCATCAAAATGGCAATTTCAGAGGTGATCTTGTTGAAAACAATTGTCAGCAGCTTGATTCTTCCTTTATTTCTTCTACTGGACCCGGTTCAGATTGCTCGGAACACTAACTCCCAGGCGGTTGATTACAGTGGCCGCTACGTCTTCAAAAATTACCGCAAGGGCAAAAGCGGTTACGAGTGCCGTGTGATCCTGACATTTGCCGAGACGCTGATCGCAGGTGATTACAGTGTTACAGTGAAGTCGACCAATTGTGCCATCAATGTAGTTCCGGACGGCGTTTAATCATCATTTGGTTGGACGGGATTAACCTCCGAGCTATCCAACAAGAAAAGAGGCTCTCGCAAAAACCACTTCCTCACTCCATAGGAGGAGTGAGATGTTCATAGCCAATAGTCACCTACGTAATTCGCACCCCGTAGGGGGTGCCATGCAAATTGCGCCGAGAATTTTCTCTATCCAGCACGTTTCCAAGGCTAATTCTTAACATCGCACTCCGCTGGAGTGCATAACCTGTCGACGGCTTGGTGCTATTAACATCGCACTGCTATGTGAATGTCAACGGGTTAGCACGAACCTTAGACAAGGTTTTGTTTCTGCGTTGTTCTAAAACAGCTCTTTGAACCCAGCTAG